>DATLEL010000451.1:0-3681 GCA_035525255.1 Usitatibacter sp. | reverse complement strand
GAAGCTCGACGGCCACCCGATCACGCTGCGCTACGGCGACCTGCTGCCGCGCGTGCTCATGTACCACAAGCCCGACAACGAGGTCGTCACGCGCGACGATCCCGAGAAGCGCGCCACGGTGTTCGACAAGCTGCCCAAGGTGCACGGCGGACGCTGGGTCTCGGTGGGCAGGCTCGACCTGAACACCAGCGGCCTCCTCATGTTCACCACCAGCGGCGAGCTGGCGCAGCGCCTCACCCACCCGCGCTTCGAGGTGGAACGCGAGTACGCGGTGCGCGTGATGGGCGAGCTCACCGAGGAGCAGAGGAAGCAGCTCCTCGAGACCGGCGTGCAGATCGAGGACGACCTCTGCAAGTTCGATTCCATCGAGGATCGCGGCGGCGAGGGCTCGAACCACTGGTACCACGTGGTGCTGCGCGAGGGGAAGAACCGCGAAGTGCGCAAGATGATGGAGACGGTGGGCCTCATGGTGAGCCGCCTCATGCGCGTGCGCTTCGGCTCCGTCGCGCTGCCCGGACACATCAAGCGCGGCATGTTCCGCGAGATGGAGGAGGAGCAGGTGCAGGAGCTGCTCAACTTCGCCGGCATGAACGAGCCGCCGCCGAAGGAGGATGGCGCGCCGGAGGAGGAGGAGGACGAGAACGAGAACATCGGCAACCGCATCGACCACGCGCGCGAGGCGCGCATGCGGCAGAAGGAGATCGACGACGACCTCGGCAATCGCGTGCACCACCCGCCGGCCGCGGCCGCGGCGCGTCCGGAGCCGGACGGCAATCGCGGGACTTATGGAGAGGGACCGCCGCCCCGGGCACCGAAAGGCCCGGGTGGTGCGCGCCGTCCCCATGGAGGCGGGAGCGGGCAGGGCAAGCCGTTCGGCTTCAAGAAGCGCGGTGGCGGCGCCCCCTCGCAGGGACGCGGCGACGATCGCGGCAACGTAGCGCCCGCGGGGCATGGCCAGCCGCATCGCGAGGCCGACGGCAATCGCGGTAACGGCGGCGGGGGTGGCCACTCACACGGCGAAGGCAATCGGCACGGCCCGCCCCATGCGGGACAGGGTCATGGGCAGGGACACGGCCAGGGCCAGCATCGCAAGCGCGGCCACGGCAAGCCCCATGGGCAGGGCCAGGGGCAACAGGGCCAGGGCAATGCTCAGAATGCAGCGCAGGCGCACGGGCCTCGCCCGCAGGGGCAGCCGCCCGCGGCGGGCGCGCCGGCGAAGCCCGGCCGTAACCGCCGCAACAAGAATCGCGGCCGCAACCGCGGTTCCGGCGCCGGCGGCCCGCCTCCGGCGGCAGGGGGCGGCGAGCCGGTCTAGCCCTTCAGCTCGGCCTTCACCCAGGCGCGGAAGGCTTTCACCTTCGGCATGTCGGCGGTCTCCTTGGGGCTCACGAACCAGTAGCGCTCGCGCGACGGGACCGCGATGTCGAACAGGCGCTTCAACGTGCCGCGCTCCAGGTCCTCCGACACGATCGAGCGCCGCGCGAGGGCGATGCCCTCGCCGCGGGCCGCCGATTGCAGCGCGTAGGTGGAGTCGTTGAAGGTGGGCCCGCGCGCGGCGACCGCTTCCTCCATGGAAATCCCGGCCGCCTCGAACCACGCCGCCCAATAGTCGCGGTCCTCGCGGATGATGCCGATGCGCAGCAGGTCGCGCGGCGTGCGCGGCAGCTTGCCGCGCCCCTTGGCCGGGCTCGCCACCGGAAAATACTCGTCGTCGAGGAATTCCTCGCATACATGCGGCGGCCACGGCCCCTTGCCGAAGCGGATCGCCACGTCGATTTCGTCGTTGGTGAAATCCGCGAGCGCGGTGGATGCGATCACGTTCACCTCGATCTTCGGATGCGCGTCCATGAAGCGGATCAGCCGCGGCATGAGCCAGCGCGAGGCGAACGACGGCAGCACGCTCACCGTGAGGCGGTCATCGCGGCGTGCGCGCAAGGCATCCGCCGCTTGCGCGATCTCCTGCAGCGCTCCCCTCACGCGCTCCCCGAACACCCGGCCCGCGGCGGTGAGCGTCACGCGCTTGCCATGGCGCGTGAAAAGCGGGGTGCCGAGGTGCTCCTCGAGCCCGCGCACCTGGTGGCTCACCGCGCCATGGGTGATGTGCAGCTCCTCGGCGGCGCGGGTGAAGCTCTCGAGGCGCGCCGCCGCTTCGAAGGGGCGCAGCGCGGCGAGGGGCGGGAGGCGTCTGGCCATGTGAGCAGGATTGGCAAGGAAGGCCCCAAGATATCGTTTAGAGCCGGCGGGTGCAAGGGGCAATAATCCTCACATCGAAACGCAAGGAGACCGCCATGGATTTCCCCTTCTATCCCGACGATTCCGCCTATGAGCTGAGCCGCAGGCGCGGCCCGGTGCAGGTCTGGGCGCTGCTGGTAGTGATCGGCCTGGTGATCGCGATCGCCGCCATCGGCGCCGCGAGCGTTACGGACACGCGCGACTTCGCGGCGCGCCACGGCTCGGTGCTGGCGACGCACGCGCTATGAGCGCTGCCGAGACCCCGCGCCGGCTGGTGCTCGCGTCCGGCGAGCTGCTGCGCCTCGAAGCCCCCCGCGGACTCGAGGTGACCTGCGAGGCCGGGCATCTCTGGATCACCGAGGAAGCGCAGCCCGACGACGTGTGGCTCGCAGCGGGGCAGCGCGTGCGGCTGGTGGGCGACGGGCTCGCGGTGCTGGAGGCCAAGGGCAGCGCGCGCCTGCGGATCGACGGAGCGCGCCTGGCCGCTTGAAGCGATCGCCCGCGGGCGCATAATCGGCGCACCCCACGCACGCAGGGAGCGCCACATGTCGATGGGCAGGGCTCGCGCCGCGGTCTTCGCACTCGCGCTGCTGGCGTTGCTGATGCTCGCGCTGTCCGGCCCGGGCACGCGCATGGGCTGGTGGGACTGGCGCACCGGGCTCACCATCCTCACCTGGGCGGCATACATTGGAATTGCCGCCGCCCTTCTTGCAGCGGTGCTGGTGCTCATGCTCGCGGTGCCGCGTTGGCGGGCGCGGCCCTGGACGCCGATCCTCGCGCTCATCGTGGCGCTGGTTGCGATCGCGCCGCCGCTCATCTTCCTTTCGCGCGCCAAGGCCGTGCCGCCGATCCACGACATCACCACGGATCTCGCCGAGCCGCCTGCCTTCGTGGCGCTCGCGGATGCGCGCGGCAAGGCGCCGAACGGCGTGGCCTACGAGGGCGCCGCGGCCGCGGAAGGACAGCAGCGCGCCTATGCCGACATCAAGCCCAAGGTGCTCACGATGCCGCCGCGCGAAGCGGTGCAGCGCGCGATCGACGCCGCGCGCGCGCTCGGCTGGGAAGTGGTGTCCAGCGACGCCACCACCGGCCGGGTCGAGGCGACGGCCACGACCAAGTGGTTCGGCTTCCAGGACGACGTGGTGGTGCGCGTGCGTCCCGAGGGCACCGGCAGCCGCGTGGACGTGCGTAGCGCCTCGCGCGTGGGCGAGAGCGACGTCGGCGCCAATGCCGCGCGGGTGCGGGAGTTCCTCGCCAAGCTCACGTAAAATTCAGGGGAATCCTCCCTGAACGGAATCCCATGAGCAGAGACCGCGAGATCATCTCGACGCTGGAGCGCGTCACCACCGCCACGATCACGACGCTGATGATCAAGAAGGGGCTGCGCAACATCTGGATGCGCGGCACGCGTCCGCTGAATCCCGGGCAGCCGCGCCTCGTCGGCCGCGC
>DATLEL010000427.1:0-2602 GCA_035525255.1 Usitatibacter sp. | reverse complement strand
CACCGGCGATCACTTCGGCCTTTGGAGTTTCCCCACCGCGAGCGGCTGTCCCGGCGCCTGCACCAGGTTCGACTTCGAGACGGGCTGGTTCACGTCGGTGAGCTGGAAGGCCACGTACGGAATATCGACCCATTGCTGGTAGCCGATGCCCTGGTCCTTGCCGAACTCGAACGGGCCGCGCACGCCGGAGAACTTGATCGTCTGCAGCGCCTTGGTGATCGCCTTGGGATCGGTGCCCTTCGCCTGCTTGATCGCCTCGACGATGAGCAGCAGCGAGTCGGCCGACTGGAAGATGAGGCGGTTGGGCTCGCCCTTGGTGCGCTTGGTGTACTCGGCGGCCACGTCCTTGCCGATCTGCGGCACCGTCATCTGCGGGTGGTACAGGCCGAACGACACCATGTACTTGCCGGCATCCTTCACGTTCTGCCAGAAGTCGGGATAGTCGGCGATTCCGGCGCCGTCGTAGCTCCACGTCTTGGCGCTCGGCGCCACGTTCTGCTCATAGAGCTGGTTCATGAGGATGTAGGCGGCAGGCGGCAACATGATGTTCACCACCATGTCCGGCGGGTTGGCGCGCAGGGCGAGCACCGCGGGCGTGAAGTCCTTGCCGGCGCGGTCCATGGTCTCGTACTTGAAGTTCGTCTGCGGGGCCTTCTGCTTCACCAGCTCGGCGAGCAGCTTCGCCTGGCCGATGCCGTAGTCGGTGTTCTCCGCGAACGCCACCACGTTCTTCACGCCCATGGCCGCGATGGTCTCGGCCATCGCCGTGGAAACGCGCGTGTTGTAGTTGCCCGGGTTGAACACTTCCGCGTAGCCCTTCTTGCGCACGTCGTCGGACCAGCAGTTGGTGTTCACGTAGGGGACCTGGTAGCGGTGCGCCACTTCGATCTCCGCGAGGCATACCGAGCTCTGGTGGCCACCGGTCACGGCGACGACCTTGTCGCTGCTGATGAGCTTCTCGGTGGCGGCCCGCCCCTTCTCGGGAATGCCCTGGTTGTCCTCGTACACCAGCTTGACCTGGCGCCCAAGCACGCCACCCTTGGCGTTGATCATGTCCTTCACGATCTCGAGGCCGTCCTTCACCTGGACGCCCTGTACCACCGATCCGGGAGGCGATTGCGCGATGCTCACGCCGATGGCGATGGGTTCCTGGGCGATGGCGGGGGCGGCGGTGAGAATGGCTATCGCCGCGAGCAGGTGTCGCTTCATGTGGGTCTCCTCGGGTGGATTTTTGGTACGGGCCTCGGGGCAATATACGCCACCCGCTACCATGAGAAACCCCCGGGAAATCAATGGGAAAACACCCCCGGGTCGGGTATAATCGACGTTCAGGTGAGCCAGGCGTGTCTCATCCGGTTAACGCGCCCACCGATTCGCGGCCCAGTTCGGGGCCCCCGAATTAACCCAAGCCACAATTCATCTGCCTGAACCGGTTGCGAAGTTTTCCTTCGTGGGCCGATTCCCGTTCAGGAGATAGTCATTACCACGTCATTCGAAAGCCTCGGGCTGCTGCCCGAGCTGCTTCGCGCCGTCGCGGAGCAAGGTTATACCGAGACCACCCCGATCCAGGCGCAAGCCATCCCGGTCGTCCTCGCCGGACGCGACCTCCTCGCCGCCGCCCAGACCGGCACCGGCAAGACCGCCGGATTCGTGCTTCCGGTGCTCCAGCGCCTGGCGCCTATGTTGACCAAGAGCTTCTCGCCCGCGCTGCACCCGGTGCGCTGCCTGATCCTCACGCCGACGCGAGAGCTCGCGATCCAGGTCCACGAAAGTGTCGTTGCCTACGGCAAGCACCTGCCGCTGCGCTCCTTCTGCGTCTACGGCGGCGTCAACATCAACCCGCAGATCGACGCGCTCAAGAAGGGGGTCGAGGTCCTCGTCGCCACGCCAGGGCGCCTCCTCGACCTGGTGCAGCAGAAGGCCGTGCAGCTCGGCAAGACGCAGGTGCTGGTGCTCGACGAAGCCGACCGCATGCTCGACATGGGTTTCATCCCCGACATCAAGCGCATCATCGCGCTGCTGCCCGCGCCGCCGCTGCGCCAGACGCTGCTCTTCTCGGCGACGTTCTCCGACGAGATCCGCCGCCTCTCCGCGCAATTCCTGAAGGACCCCGCCACGGTGGAAGTCGCGCGCCGCAATACGCCCGCGGAGCTGGTCACGCAGTACGCGTACAACGTCGAAGCCGGCCGCAAGCGCGAGCTGCTCGCGCACCTGGTGAAGAAGAACGACTGGATCCAGGTGCTGGTGTTCACCAAGACCAAGCACGGCGCCAACCGGCTCGCCACGCAGCTGGTGCGCGACGGCATCAACGCCGATGCGATCCACGGCAACAAGAGCCAGAACGCGCGCATCCGTGCGCTCGAGGACTTCAAGGAAGGCAAGGTGAAGGTGCTGGTGGCGACCGACATCGCCGCGCGCGGGCTCGACATCGAGGAGCTTCCGCACGTCGTCAACTTCGACCTGCCCCACGTGCCCGAGGATTACGTCCACCGCATCGGCCGCACCGGCCGCGCGGGCTCGACCGGCGAAGCGCTCTCGCTGGTGTGCGGCGAGGACCGTCCGCTGTTCGGCGCCATCGAGCGCCTCATCAACAAGAAGATCG
>DATLEL010000416.1:0-3431 GCA_035525255.1 Usitatibacter sp. | reverse complement strand
CATCGACATCTCGCCGAAGAAGTCGCCCGGATTGAGGATCTTGAGGATGATCTCGCGGCCGTCCTCGTCGCCGATGAACACCTTCACCTTGCCCGACTGGATCATGTAGAGCGAGTCGCCCATCTCGCCCTCGGTGAGCACGACCGCGGTCTTGGGGTAGCTCTTCTCGCTCGCGACGGCGCGCACCACGTCGAGCTCGCGGTCGGAGAGCTGGGTGAAGAACGGCACCGCCTTGAGCGTCATGGTGCGCTCACCCACCGGGGCGCGTTTCGTGGGGGTATTCATACCTCCTAAATACTGAAAATGCCCTTATTTGTCAAACGCTTAGGGCTCCATCCTCATTAAGTGCCTTAATTTCAGGCACATAGCGCCTGCAGTGCGATGCGATAATCGGGGTTTAAAGCGCGTTTTCCGGAAGCATTTACCTCTCACCATGACAACAAAACACTACCGCCTCCTCATTCTGGGCTCGGGGCCGGCGGGCTACACCGCCGCCGTCTACGCCGCTCGCGCCAACCTGAAGCCCACCCTCATCACCGGCCTCGCCCAGGGCGGCCAGCTGATGACCACCACCGACGTCGACAACTGGCCCGCGGATGCCATGGGCGTGCAGGGTCCGGAGCTGATGGAGCGCTTCCTCAAGCACGCCGAGCGCTTCGAGACGGAAATCGTTTTCGACCAGATCCACACGGTGAAGCTGAAGGAAAAGCCCATCACGCTCATCGGCGATTCGGGCACCTACACCTGCAACGCGCTCATCATCGCGACGGGCGCTTCGGCCATGTACCTCGGCCTGCCTTCGGAGCAGGCGTTCATGGGCAAGGGAGTCTCGGGGTGCGCGACTTGCGACGGCTTCTTCTACAAGAACCAGGACGTCGCCGTGGTGGGCGGGGGCAACACCGCGGTGGAGGAGGCGCTCTATCTCTCCAACATCGCGCGCCACGTGACGGTGGTGCACCGCCGGGATAAATTCCGCGCCGAGAAGATCCTGCAGGACAAGCTCTTCGCCAAGCAGGGCGAAGGCAAGGTCGCGATCGAATGGAACCAGACGCTGGACGAGGTGCTGGGCGACAAGTCCGGCGTGACCGGCGTGCGCCTCAAGTCCGCCACCGACGGCAAGACCAAGGAGCTCAAGGTCACCGGCACCTTCATCGCCATCGGCCACAAGCCCAACACCGACATCTTCGAAGGCCAGCTGGAGATGCGAGGCGGCTACATCGTGACCAAAAGTGGCCTCGACGGCATGGCGACCGCTACGAGCGTGCCCGGCGTATTTGCCGCGGGCGACGTGCAGGACCACGTCTACCGGCAGGCCGTCACCAGCGCTGCGACCGGGTGCATGGCGGCCCTCGATGCCGACAAGTACCTCGAGAGCCTGGGGTGACAAGCAAGGAACGAGGGGCGAGGAGCGAGGGGCGGGAAAAACCGGATGATGTCTCGGCGTTTCGCGAGGCCGTGAAGGAAGTGCGGCCGATTGCACCCGCGAATCGAGTCGTCCACGACATGCCGAAGCCCCGCCCGCGCCCTGCCAAGCGCGAAGAGGACGAGCTCGCGGTCCTCGACGAGCTGGCGCGCCTTACCTTCGATGACGATGCCGAATTCGAGGACGACGGGCGCTTCCTGCGCACCGGACTGCCGCCCGACATCCTGAGGAAGCTGCGCCGCACCCATTGGGTGATCCAGGCCGACCTCGACCTGCACGGCCTCACCGGCGATGAAGCCGTCGCGGAGACCGCGGTGTTCCTCGCCGGCTGCAAGCGCACGGGACTTCGTTGCGTGCGCATCGTGCACGGCAAGGGGCTGCGCTCGCCCGGCCGCGAGCCGGTGTTGAAGCGCCGCATTCGCAAGCTGCTGACGCGCCGCTCGGAGGTGCTCGCATTCGTGGAGCCGCGCGCGCTGCACGGCGGCGGCGGCGCCGTGGTCGTGCTGCTCGAAGCGTAGGCCCCGCGATGCGCGTGAGCCGTGCATTCCTCGCGCTGCTGGTGCTGGTCTCGCTCGCGGTCGGCATCGACAACCTGGACCGCGCGCTCGCCAATCCCGACGAGGGACGCTACTCCGAGATTTCCCGCGAGATGGCTGCCACCGGCGATTGGGTCACGCCGCGGCTGAACGGCATCAAGTACTTCGAGAAGCCGCCGCTGCAGTATTGGGCGACGGCCGCGTCTTTCACCGTATTCGGGGTGGACGAGTGGAGCGCGCGCCTCTACGTGGCCCTGTGTGGGCTCGCGACCCTGCTACTGGTTGCGTTCACCGCGATGCGATTGGGCACCGCCGAGCAGGGCCTCGCCACCATGATCGTGCTGGTATCGAGCCCCTATTTCATAGGCCTGGGCGGCGTGGTGACCCTGGACATGGGCCTCACGCTCTGGACCTCGCTCACGCTGTGCGCATATCTCCTCGCCGAGCGGCCGGCGCTCGAGCCGCGCGCGCGCCGTAACTGGATGCTGCTCGCCTGGGTGGGGATCGCGCTCGCCGTGCTGTCGAAGGGATTGGTGGGGCTGGTTTTTCCAGCCGCCGCGCTCGGCCTGCTGTGCCTGGCGCGTTTCGATTTCTCGCCGCTCGCGCGCCTCGAGTGGAGCTACGGGCTCACGCTTTTCTTCGGCATCGCCGCGCCCTGGTTCGTGCTGGTTTCGTTCGCCAATCCGGAATTCCCGGAGTTCTTCTTCGTGCACGAGCACTTCCAGCGCTTCCTCACCTCCACCCATCGGCGCACCGAGCCGGCGTGGTATTTCCTCCCCATCCTGGCCGCGGGCTTCCTGCCGTGGATGTTCGCGCTGCCGTCGGCGCTCGCCCAGGGTTGGCGCTCGCCGCTGCGCTTTCCCATCCTGTGGGGAGCCTTCATCGTGGCGTTCTTCAGCCTTTCCGGCTCGAAGTTGCCCGCCTACATCCTCCCCGCCTTCCCGGCGCTCGCCCTGGTGCTGGGGCGTTACCTGGCGGAAGCGCCGGCGCGCCAACTCGCGTGGCGCGTGATCCCCGGCCTCCTGGTCGCGGGGGCGCTGTTATTCGCGGCATGGAAATTCCCCGACCGCGCGCGCGACGACTGGACGCGGCAGATGTATGCGCAGGCGCAGCCGCTGGTGCTCATCGGCGCGGGCATCTACGCGGCACTCTCGCTGCTCGCGCCCTGGCTGCTCTGGACCGGGCGCCGCTGGCTGGCGCTGGTGACCGTCGCCATCGGCATGGTGCTGGTGATCGATTGCGTCGAGGAGGCCTACGAGCACCTCACGCCGCGGCAATCGGGACGCGCGGTGGCGGAAAAGATGAAGCCGCTGCTTGCCAGCGACACGCGGGTGTACAGCGTCGCGATCTATGACCAGACGATCCCGTTCTACATCGGGCGCACCGTCACGCTGGTGGACTACCTCGACGAGTTCGAGCTCGGGCTGAAGAGCGATCCGGCGCGCCACCTGCGCCTCGAAGAGTTCACCGCC
>DATLEL010000411.1:0-3383 GCA_035525255.1 Usitatibacter sp. | reverse complement strand
CCCTTGGCGATGTTCTCCGCGCCCAGGCTGGGGCCGATGGTGCGCTCCTCGATGATGTCCATGGGCGCCGCCAGGGCGCCGGCGCGCAGCAGCAGCGCGAGGTTCTTCGCTTCCTGCGCGTTGGGCATGCCGGAGATCTGGAAGCGGTTGCCGAACTCCTCCTGGATGACCGGCCAGGTGAGCACGATCGTCTGGTTGCGCTCGACCAGCATCATCGCCATGCGCTTCTTGATGTTCTCGCGCGTGGTCTGGCGCATGAGGCGCCCGCCCGTGTCGTCGAGCGCCATGCTGACCACGGCGCCGCCGCCGCGCTCGGCGGAATCGAACCCCGGCTGCGAATCCTTGATGCGATCGCCCGTGATGATGACGTTCTTCTTCACGATGACGACGCGGTTCTCCTGGTCGAGGAACTTGTCGGTGCCGAACGGGGCCGGCTGGTTGCGGTAGGCCTCGAACGCCTCCTGCCCCATGCCCGCGGCGTGCTCCTCGGAAACCAGCCGCACTTCCAGGGTCGCGGTGCGCCCGAGGATGTTCTTCGCGTTGGTGGGGTCCTGGACGCCGGCCAGCTGCACCACGATGCGGTCCACGCCCTGTTGTTGCACGATCGGCTCGGCGACGCCCAGCTCGTTCACGCGGTTGCGCAGCGTCTGGATGTTCTGCTGCAGCGCGAACTCCTGGTCGCGCTTCACCACTTCCGGCTTGATGGTCGCGACCAATCCCGCCTCGCCGCCCGCGTCCTGCTCGCGCACGGTGAGGTCCTGCATCTGGTCGTTGATGGCCTTCAACGCCGCGGTGCGCTGCTCCGGCTCGCGGAAGCGGATCACGATGCGATCGCCGTCCCGCGTGAGCCCGGAGTAGTAGATCTTCTTCTCGCGCATGAGGCTGCGCGCGTCGCCCAGGTAGCGCTCGACCGACTTGTTGGCCGCCGCTTTCATGTCGACTTGCAGCAGGAAGTGCACGCCCCCGCGCAGGTCGAGGCCGAGATACATCGGCTTGGCGCCCAGCACCTGCATCCAGTGCGGCGTGTTGGGCATGAGGTTGAGCGCGACCACGTAGTTCGGCCCGGCTTTCGCCTGCACCACGTCGCGCGCCTTCAGCTGCGTGTCCGTATCGGTGAACTGCAGGCGCAGCGCATCCTTGTCCAGCTCAGACGCGGTCACCGGGATGCTCGCCGCCTTGAGGGAATCCTCGATGGCGGTCTTCATCGCTTCGTCGACCTTGGCCGCGCGAAGCCCGGACACCTGCACCGCGGGCACCTCGCCGAAAAGGTTCGGCGCGGCATACAGCAAGCTCACCACCAGGGCCAACGCGATGAGCAGGTACTTCCACAACGGATACTTGTTCATCGACCTTACCTTGCGTCCTTGATGGTGCCCTTGGGCAGCAGCGTCGTCACCGCCTGCTTCTGCACCTGGATCGCGACGTTGGGCGCGACTTCGAGCGTGAGGTAGTTGTCGGCGATCTTGTCGATCCTGCCCAGGATCCCCACCGCGATCACCTCGTCGCCCTTCTGCAACGCGTCGAGCATGGTGCGGTGCTCCTTCGCCTTCTTCATCTGCGGCCTGATCATGAGGAAGTAGAGGATCACGAACATCAGGACGATGGGCAGCATGCCCATCAGCGTGTCACCCCCGGTGGCGCCGGTGGCGGCCTGGGCGTAAGCGGTGCCGATCATGGAGGGACTCCGTGCGGAAATGTTTGAATTGACAGCGTTTTCAGCTGCCTAGCTAACCGGGGATTCTAGCATGCGAGAGGTGCGGAAAGCGCCCCTGAACGTGTCCAGATTGCGGGCGGCGATGGCCGATCTCAACCCGCGCATGAGCTCCAGGTAGTAATGCAGGTTATGGATGGTGTTCAGGCGCGCCCCGAGGATCTCGTTGGCGCGGTGCAGGTGGTGCAGGTAGGCGCGGCTGAAGTTGCGGCAGGTGTAGCAGGCGCACTCCGGGTCCAGCGGCGCGGTGTCGGAGCGGTGCCGGGCGTTCTTGATCTTCACGTCGCCACGGCGCGTGAAGAGCCAGCCGTTGCGCGCGTTGCGGGTGGGCATCACGCAGTCGAACATGTCGAACCCGGCGGCCACGGCCTCGACGATGTCTTCCGGAGTGCCGACGCCCATGAGGTAGCGCGGCGACGCGGCGGGCAGGCGCGGCGCCGTGTGCGCCACGATGCGCGCCATCTCTTCCTTCGGCTCGCCGACGGAAACACCGCCGACCGCATAGCCGTCGAAGCCAATGCGGGTGAGGCCCGCGAGCGACTCGTCGCGCAGGTCCTCGTACATGCCGCCCTGGACGATGCCGAAGAGCGCGTTGGCGTTGCCCGCATGCGCTTCCTTGGAGCGCTGCGCCCAGCGCATCGAAAGCTGCATCGAGGTCGCCGCTTCGTCGCGCGTCGCGGGATAACCGGTGCACTCGTCGAAAACCATCACCACGTCGGAGCCCAGCACGCGCTGGATGCCCATCGCCTCCTCGGGCGTGAGGAAGAGGCGGTCGCCGTTGATGGGCGACTGGAAGGTGACGCCCTCCTCGCCCACTTTGCGCAAAGCCCCGAGGCTGAAGACCTGGAAGCCGCCGGAATCCGTGAGGATGGGACGCGACCAGCCCATGAAGCGATGCAGCCCGCCGTGCGCGGCGATCACCTCGAGCCCCGGCCGCAGCCACAGGTGGAATGTATTGCCGAGCACGATGTGTGCGTCGATCTGCTCCAGCTCCGCGGGGCTCATCGCCTTCACGGTGCCGTAGGTGCCCACCGGCATGAAGGCGGGCGTCTCCACGTTGCCGTGCGCGAGCTCCAATGTGGCGCGGCGTGCGGCGCCGTCGGTGGCGCTGATCGCAAACTTCACGGTCTGCTCCCTCCCCCGTGGGGGAGGGCTGGGGAGGGGGTCATTTCCAGTGCGGCGGATAGGTTTTGTCGAAGTACGGCAATGCTTCGATCCTCTTGGCCCACGCCGCGAGCTTCGGCGGGATCGTCTCGGTGAGCTTCGTCTCGGGCTTGCGCGCCGTGATCCGGTTCACGTAGCCGACCATTGGATAGACCACGAGATCGAGCGCGGTGATCGCATTGCCCGCGAAGTAGTCGCCGCGGATCTCCTTCTCGAAGAGTGCCAGCTCCTCCGCGATCTTCTGCTTGCCCTTCTCGACGATCGCCAGGTCCGGCGCCGCGCCGTCCTTCCCGAAATACTCTGTGGTGATGGGGTCGATGCCCTCGAGATCGATGTGCTGCTCCGCTTCCCGGATCAGCCGCCGTAGGCGCGCGCGCTCCTTCGCGTCCCCGGGATAGAGCTTCGGTCCTTCCGGGAAACGCTCGTCGAGGTATTCGAGGATGACGATGGATTCCCAGATGGCATGACCTCCGTCGACGACGGTCGGGACGACATGCCGCGGGTTGAT
>DATLEL010000404.1:0-2446 GCA_035525255.1 Usitatibacter sp. | reverse complement strand
GTGCTTCGTCGGTCCTCCCGGCGTGGGCAAGACCTCCCTCGGGCAGTCCATCGCGAAAGCGACCGGGCGCAAGTTCGTGCGCGTGAGCCTGGGCGGCACCCACGACGAGGCGGAGATCCGCGGCCACCGGCGCACCTACGTGGGCGCGCTGCCCGGGAACATCATCCAGGGCATGAAGAAGGCGGGCACGCACAACCCGGTGATGATGCTGGACGAGATCGACAAGCTCGGCGCCGGCGGCTTCCATGGCGATCCCGCCGCCGCGATGCTCGAGGTGCTCGACCCGGAGCAGAACTCCACGTTCCGCGACAACTACCTGGGCGTGCCCTACGACCTGTCGAGCGTGATGTTCATCGCCACGGCGAACGTGCTCGACACCATTCCCGGGCCCCTGCGCGATCGCATGGAGGTGATCCAGCTGCCGGGATATACCGCGCAGGAGAAGCTGCAGATCGCGAAGCGTTACCTCGTCGCGCGGCAACTCGCCTCCTCCGGCCTCACCGCGGAGCGGATCGAGATCGACGACGAGGCGCTGTCGGCCATCATCCACGACTACACGCGCGAGGCCGGCGTGAGGAACCTCGAGCGCGAGATCGGCAACGTGATGCGGCATACCGCCGCGCGGGTGGCGGAGGCGGCCATCGAGCGCGCGCGGATCGGCGCGGGCGACCTCGCTACCATCCTCGGCGCGCTGCGCTATGAGGCGGAAGTGGCACTGCGCAAGCCGCTGCCGGGTGTCGCGACCGGACTTGCCTGGACTCCCGTGGGCGGCGACATCCTCTTCATCGAGGCCGCGCGCATGCCGGGCCACGGCAAGCTGATCCTGACGGGGCAGCTGGGAGACGTGATGAAGGAGAGCGCCCAGGCGGCGTTCTCGGTGGTGAGGTCGCGCTCGGCCGAGCTGGGCATCGCGCAGGAGGTGCTGGAGAAATCCGACATCCACGTGCACGTGCCCGCGGGCGCCACGCCCAAGGACGGGCCGAGCGCCGGCGTCGCGATGTACCTCGCGATCTCGTCGCTGCTGACCGGGCGTGCGGTTCGCAGCGACGTCGCCATGACCGGCGAGATCACGCTGCGCGGGCTGGTGACGCCCATCGGCGGCGTGAAGGAGAAAGTGCTCGCGGCACTGCGCGCCGGGATCACCACGGTGATGCTGCCCGAGCGCAACCGCCGTGACCTGGAGGACATCCCGGCCGATGCGCGCGAGCAGCTCACCTTCCACTGGATCGGCGACGTCGACGCCGCCATGGACATCGCACTTCGGGGTCAGACCCCGATCTAGCGGCGCGCGGGCCAGGTCATCGCCACTACGCCCACGACCACCAGCGCGAGTCCCGCCAGCGCATGGGGCGTGGGCGTCTCCCCGAGGAACGCCATCCCCAGTCCCACGCCGACGAGGATGCGCAGGTAGGCCTGGCTCGACATCGCGATCGACCCCACGGTCGCGAGCAGGCGGAAGTACACCACCATCGCGAGCCCGGTCGAGAAGACCGCCGCCGCGGCGACGGCCATCATCGACGCGCTCGACGGGCGCAGCGTCCACGGTTGTTCCACCACCAACGCGAGCGGCAGCAGCACCGCCGCCGCGATGAGTGTCGATCCCGCCGCCGGCACCAGCGGCGTCACGCGCGCGAAGCGCACGCCGATCACGCCGGCGACCGCATAGGAAAAAGCGCCGGCGATGCACGCCAGCTCGGCCAGGGTTTTGCCGCCCACGCCCGCGAGCGCGTCCACGCCGACGATCGTGACCACGCCCGCCAGCCCGAGCGCCACGCCGACGAACTTGCGACCGGTGACCGGCTCGTGCCGCGTCACGAACGCGGTGAGCAGGAAGATGAAGATCGGCGACAGCGAATTGAGGATCGCGGCGAGTCCCGCGTCCAGCGACGGGATCGCCCATGCGATCAGCAGCCATGGGATCACGCAGGTGAAGGCCGACTGGATCACCAGCGCGCGCAGCGACGCGCCCGACGCGACTTCCCCCAGCAGCTTCGCGCGCGGGCCCAGCGCGGCGAGCAGGATCAGGCCCCCGATGAGCGCCCGTGCCGCCACCACCGTGATCGGCGGCAGCGTGTCCACGGCTACCTTGAGCAGCGGGTAGGAGCCGCCCCATAGGAGGGCCAGCAGGAACACGAGCGCGAAGGATTTCATCCCCGCACTCTACTTCGCCCTTGGCAGGCGCTGCCTGCGCTGCGATGATGCCCGCGTGGCGACCGGCAACAAGACCTTCTACGAGATCCTCGGCGTCGGCCGCGATGCCAAGGCGCAGGAGATCGATCGCGCCTATGCGCGCCTGCGCTCCGAGATGCAGAAGGAATCGAGCGTGCCGAACCCGCGCCTCGCCGCCATGGCGAAGGTCGCGTACGAGACGCTCTCCGACCCCCAGCGCCGCGAGGAATACGACGATTCCATCGGGATCCTCAAGCGCCCGTTGCGCGCGCCGCGC
>DATLEL010000355.1:0-3142 GCA_035525255.1 Usitatibacter sp. | reverse complement strand
CCCTTGTTGCAGCACCACGAAGTCCCAGCGTTCGGCGAGCCGCTTTTGCGCGCGCCCGTCCTTCCAGTGGTCCTCGAGGCTGTAGTCGTTCGCGGTCACGGCGTCGACCACCACGTCGCGGCCCATGGCGCGCGCGAGCTTTGCCAGCCGGGCGGGAACGTCGGTGGACGCGGTGAGGCTGTTGCCGACGAAGAGCACGCGCGTCGGACCGGGCGGACGTTGCGCCGCGGTGCCCGATGCCAGCACGAGGATGAAAAGCGCGATGAAGGCCCGTCGCATCATGCGAGTCTAGCGATGCGGAACGGGAGCGCTGTTACCGATTGTTCAGACGTTGAAGCGGAAGTGCATCACGTCGCCGTCCTTCACGACGTATTCCTTGCCCTCGAGGCGCATCTTGCCGGCTTCCTTCGACTTGCCCTCGCCGCCCAGGCGCACGTAGTCGTCGTACGCGATGACCTCCGCGCGGATGAATCCCTTCTCGAAATCGGTGTGGATCGCGCCCGCGGCCTGCGGCGCCGTGGCGCCCTTCCTCACCGTCCAGGCGCGCACTTCCTTCTCGCCGGCGGTGAAATAGGTCTGCAGCCCGAGCAGGTCGTAGGTCGCGTGGATGAGGCGGTCGAGCCCCGGCTCCGTCATTCCCATGTCGTCGAGGAACATCTTCTTCTCCTCCTCGTCGAGGCCCGCGATCTCGCTCTCCAGCTTCGCGCTGATCGCCACCACCGGGGCGCCCTCCTTGGCGGCATATTCCTTCACGCGATCTAGCAGCACGTTGCCCTCGAAGCCGTGCTCGCCCACGTTGGCGATGTAGAGCGCGGGCTTCGCCGTGAGGAGCTGCAACGGCTGCAGCATCGCCATCTCGTCGGCGGTGAGGCCCATGGCGCGCACCGGGTGGAATCCGTCGAGCGACTTCTCGACCCGCTCCAGCAGCGGCACCATCTTCATCGCTTCCTTGTCGCCGGCGCGGAGCGTCTTGCCGTAGCGATGCTTGGCCTTCTCGATCGACTGCATGTCGGCGAGGGCCAGCTCGGTGTGGATCACCTCGATATCGGCGATCGGGTCCACGCGGTTGTTCACGTGGATCACGTTGCCGTCCTCGAAGCAGCGCACCACGTTCGCGATGGCATTGGTCTCGCGAATGTTGGCGAGGAACTGGTTGCCCAGGCCCTCGCCCTTGGAAGCGCCCGCCACCAGCCCCGCGATGTCGACGAACTCGACGATGGCGGGGATCACTTTGAGCGGCTTGTCGATCGCCGCGAGCTTGCCGAGCCTGGGATCCGGCACCTCCACCACGCCGACGTTGGGCTCGATGGTGCAGAAGGGATAGTTCTCCGCGGCGATGCCCGCCTTGGTGAGCGCGTTGAAAAGGGTGGACTTGCCGACGTTTGGCAGGCCGACGATGCCGCATTGCAAACTCATGTCTTTGGTTCCTTGTTCGCGGCGCGCGCTTCGAGCGCCGCTTTCCGTTTCGCTTCGTCCTCGGGCGAGGTGTGCAGCCAGGCCATCGCATCCTGGAGGCGTCCGGTCGCGAGCTTCGGCAGCAGCTCGAGGCTGCGCTCGAACACCGGATCGATCGCGTCCTGCTCGACGCGGCGGGCGCGGTCGAGCACATAGTCGGCGACGAGGTCCTTGTCCCCTGGATGCCCGATGCCGATGCGCAACCGCCAGAAGTCCTTCGACCCGAGCGCGTCGCCGATGTCGGTCAAGCCGTTGTGGCCGCCGGTGCCGCCGCCGCGCTTCAATTTCGCGACGCCCGGCGCGAGGTCGAGCTCGTCATGCACCACGAGCAACTCCGGAGGTTCGATCTTGAAGAAGCGCATCACCGCGGAAACGCTGCGGCCGCTCTCGTTCATGTACGTCGAAGGCTTGAGCAGAAGGAACTCGCGGCCGCCCTCTTCCACGCGCGCGGTCCACCCGGAGAACTTCGTCTCCTTCTTCCATGCCGCGCGCCGGGCGGCGGCAATGGCGTCCACCCACCAGTAGCCCGCGTTGTGGCGCGTCCTCTCGTATTTCTCGCCGGGGTTGCCGAGCCCGGCGATGAGCCTGATTTCTTCCATGGGTTCCTAAAACAAACGCCCGCCGGTTGTGCCGGCGGGCGCCCGTATCCCGCTCGCGCGGATGATTACTTCTTGTCCTTCGCTTCCTTCATGTTTTTCTTGTCGTCCTTCACGGTCGGTTTGTCGCGTGCACCACCGCCACCACCCGCCGCCTCCTCCTCCTTCGCCTTCTGGGCCGTGGTCGGCACTTCCGCCGCCGACGGGGCTGCCGTCAGGGCGAGCTCCGCCGCTTCCTCGTCCGCCGTCATCACGCGCGGGATCACCACGGTGGCCACGGTGGGGTCCTCGCCCTTCACGCCGATCGCCTCGACTCCCTCCGGCAACTTGAGCGCCGAGAGGTGCAGCGAGTGCCCGGCCTGCAGATTGGCCAGGTCGACTTCGATGAACTCCGGAAGATCCTTGGGCAGGCACGCGATCTCGAGCTCGTTCATGACGTGCTGCACCTGGCCGCCGGCCACCTTCACGCCGGGAGAAATCTCGGCATTCACGAAGTGCAACGGCACGCTCATGTGGATCTTCTTCTTCGCGTCCACGCGCTGGAAATCCACGTGCAGGATCAGCGGGCGGAAGGGATGCATCTGGTAGTCACGCAGCAGCACCTGGCTCTTCTCGCTGCCGACTTCCATGTCCAGGATCGACGCGTGGAAGCCTTCCTTCTTCAGGTTGAACCACAGGTCCTTGTGGTCCATCTCGATGGGCTGCGCGTCCTTGCCCGCCCCGTACAGGATCCCGGGGACTTTCGACTCGCGGCGCAGGCGGCGGCTCGCACCCGTGCCCTGAACGCTCCGCGGTTCGGCTTTGATTGCGATCTTCATGACATCTCCAAAGTTAAGTTATGGTGCCGGCCCGCGACCAGGCGCAGCACTCTCAAGTACCACCATTTCCCGGTAAGGGAGTGTTACTCCACAAAGAGAGAGCTCACCGAGCTCTCCTCGCAAATCCTGCGTACCGTCTCGGCGAGCAGCGAATCGACGCTGATCTGCCGGATCTTCCTGCACGCCTCGGCATCGGGCTTGAGCGGGATGGTGTCGGTCACCACCAGCTCGTCGATCACCGAATTCTCGATGCGGCCCACCGCGGGCCCCGAC
>DATLEL010000331.1:0-8755 GCA_035525255.1 Usitatibacter sp. | reverse complement strand
GCGCGCGTGAACTGGAGCCTCCAGGACCGCAAGCTGCTCGAGGGCCTGGTGGGCTTTGAGTATAATGCGGGCTGTTGGCAAGTCCGCGCGGTCGCGCATCGCTTCATCACCGCGACGCAGCAGTATTCGACTTCGTTCCAGATCCAGCTCGAGCTGTCGGGCCTATCCAGGATCGGGATCAATCCGCTGGAGACCATCCGGCAGAACATCTCCGGCTACCGCCGGTCCGACGAGATCGCCCCATGAAGTGCGCAACGAGAATGCTTCGCCTCATCGCCGTGTTCGCCGCCGCAGCCACGCTGCAGGCCACTGCGCAGTCCCCCGGTGGTTCCGGCCGCCTCGACACCCAGCTCTCCACCACGCCCTCCCGCATCGTGCCCGTCGACCGGATCGTGGCGGTGGTGAACGACGAGGTGATCACGCAGAACGACCTCGCCGAGCGCGTGAACCTGGTGGTGCGCCAGTTCCAGCGCCAGGGCGGCCAGCTGCCGCCGGCGGATACGCTGTCGCGCCAGATCCTCGAGCGCATGATCACCGACCTCATGCAGGTGCAGCTCGCCAAGGAGGGGGGCATCAAGATCGACGACATCACGCTCGACCGCACCATCGAGCGCATCGCGCAGGAGAACAGCCTGTCGCTCGCCGATTTCCGCGCGGCGCTGGAGCGCGACGGCATCAAGTACCCGCGCTTCCGCGAGGACATCAGGAACGAGATCATGCTGGCGCGGCTGCGCGAGCGCGAAGTCGAAAACAGCATCGTGGTGACCGACGCCGAGGTGGATACCGAGCTGGTGCGCGAGGCCCGCGACAAGAGCGGCGACTCCGAATACCGCCTCGCGCACATCCTCGTCACCGTGCCCGCGCAGGCCACGCCCGAGCAGATCGAGGGCCGCCGGCGCCGCGCGCTGGTGGCGCTCGCCGAGCTGCGCAAGGGCGCCGACTTCGCGCAGATGGCGGCGACCTATTCCGACGCGCCCGACGCCATGCAGGGCGGCAGCCTCGGCTGGCGCCCCTCCGGGCGCCTGCCGCCGCTCTTCCTCGAGACGCTCGAGCGCCTGCAACCCGGCGACGTGAGCGACATCCTGCGCAGCCCCAACGGTTTCCATGTCCTCAAGCTGCTGGAGAAGCGCGGCAAGGCCGCCGCTGCCGGCGTGCAGCAGGCGCACGTGCGCCACATCCTGCTGCGCGCGCGCGAGGGCCTTTCGGAAGCCGAGGCGCGCGAGCGGCTGCAGCGGTTACGCGACCGCATTGTGGCCGGCGACGACTTCGCGGAGCTCGCCCGGCTGCACTCCGAGGACGCGAGCTCGGCCAAGGGCGGCGACCTCGGCTGGGTCGCGGCCGGCGACACCGTGCCGGAATTCGAGCGCGTGATGAACGCACTGAAGGACAAGGAGATCAGCGCGCCGGTGCAGACCCCCTTCGGCTGGCACCTGGTGCAGGTGATGGAGCGCCGCTCCGACGAGCTGTCGGAGGACCGCCGCAAGATCCTCGCGCGCCAGGCAATCCGCGCGCGCAAGGCCGACGAGGCGTTCCAGGACTGGCTGCGCCAGCAGCGCGACCGCGCGTTCGTCGAGAACCGCTACGACGAGCGCTGACCTTCCCGTCGTCGCGTTGACCGCCGGGGAGCCCGCGGGGATCGGCCCCGACCTGTGCGCGCTCATCGGCTCCGATAGTTTTCCGGGACGCGTGGTGGCGATCGGCGACCGGCGTGTCATGGCCGAGCGTGCCCGCGCCCGCGGCGTGCCCGCCGACTGGCCCGATTACCGCGGCCGCAACCCCGGCTCCGCCTTTTCCATCATCGACATCGCGGCCCCGGCGCCCGTCATCGCGGGCAAGCTCGACGCGGCCAACGGCCGCCACGTGGTGGCGCTTCTCGACCGGGCGCTCGATGGCTGCGTGTCGGGCGAGTTCGACGCCATGGTCACGGCGCCGGTGCAGAAAAGCACCATCAACGACGCGGGCATTCCCTTCAGCGGCCATACCGAGTATCTCGCTGAGCGCACCGGCACTCCGCGGGTGGTGATGCTGCTGGTGGGGGGCGGGCTGCGCGTAGCGCTCGCGACCACGCACCTGGCGCTGGCGGATGTGCCGCGCGCCGTCACCCGCGAGAGCCTCGCCATGACGCTGCGTATCCTCGACGCCGACCTGCGCAGCCGCTTCGGCATCGCGCGCCCGCGCATCCTCGTGGCGGGCTTGAATCCCCATGCCGGCGAGTCGGGATACCTCGGCCGCGAGGAGATCGAGGTGATCGAGCCGGTGATTCGCACGCTCGCCGCGGAAGGCATGGCGGTCAGCGGCCCGTTTCCCGCCGACACGCTCTATACCCACCGGATGCTGGAGGGCGCTGACGCGACGCTCGCCATGTTCCATGACCAGGGGCTGCCGGTGCTCAAGCACGCCGCGTTCGGCCACGCGGTCAACGTGACCCTGGGCCTGCCTGTGATCCGCACTTCCGTGGATCACGGGACCGCCCTCGACCGCGCCGGCAAGGGCGAGGTGGACGTGGGCAGCCTGCGAGAGGCGCTCGCCCTCGCCTTCGAGCTCGCGGCCCGCGGCCGCTAGGACGCGCGCGTGCTGCCCCGGGCCAAGAAGCGCTTCGGCCAGCACTTCCTCACCGACCGGCATTACCTCGCGCGCATCGTCGAGGCCATCGCGCCGCGCCCGGGCGAGGCCATGGTCGAGATCGGGCCAGGCACCGGCATCCTCACGCAGCGCCTCGCCCCGCAGCTGGAACATCTCCATGTGATCGAGATCGACCGCGAGCTCGCCGAAGGCCTGCGCAGCGCCTTCCCCGGGGGCAACGTGACCGTGCACGAGGGCGACGCGCTCGACTTCGACTTCGACTCGCTTCCCATGCCGCTGCGCGTGGTGGGCAACCTTCCCTACAACGTATCGACGCCGATCCTGTTCCGCGTCGCGGCGGTCGCGGAGCGCATCGCCGATTGCACCTTCATGCTGCAGAAGGAGGTGGTCGATCGCATGGTGGCCAGCCCGGATACCGAAGACTACGGCCGCCTCTCGGTCATGCTGCAGTACCGCTTCACGATGGAGCGGCTGCTCGACGTGCCCCCGGGGGCCTTCACCCCGCCTCCGAAGGTGGACTCCGCCGTCGTTCGCATGACGCCGCTTCCCGCGCATCGCGCCCGGGCGCGCGACGAGTCGCTGTTCGCGCAGCTGGTCTCCGCGGCGTTCGGCCAGCGGCGCAAGACGCTGCGCAACGCGGCGCGTGCGCTCATCGGCGAAGAAGCCTTTACTCGCGCGGGCATCGACGCAGGGCGCCGCGGCGAAACGCTGTCGGTCGAAGAATTTATTGCGCTGGCGGATGCCGCGCGTTGAATTGGCCTTGTACAATCGCGTGAACTTCGTTGACCCCACCACGCGATGAAAACCACCAAGCCCTTCCCCATCCCCGTCAAGTCCGCCAAGCCGCCGGTGAAGTATTCCTGCGCCAAGTGCCCCGGCTATTGCTGCACCTACACCGAGATCGAGGTCCAGCGGCGCGACGTGGAGCGCCTCGCGCGCCACTTCGGGCTGGGCTATCGCGCGGCCGAGGAGCGCTTCACCAAGACGAACGCCAAGGGCGTGATGATGATGCGGCACCGCAAGGACTCGGTGTTCGATTCGGTCTGCGCGCAGTTCGACCAGGAAAAGCGCCGCTGCACCGTGTACGAGGCGCGCCCGGGCGTCTGCCGCAAGTATCCCGACAGCAGCCGCTGCGGCTACTACGACTTCCTCAAGTTCGAGCGCGAGCAGCAGGGCGACGAGGAGCTGGTCGCCCTCACCTGACCCGTCAGGCCCGTTGGATGAACTCGATCTTGTAGCCGTCGGGGTCCTCGACGAAGGCGATGACGGTAGTGCCGTGCTTCATCGGCCCCGCCTCCCGGGTCACCTTCCCGCCCTTCGCCCTCACCGCGTCGCAAGCCTTGTACGCATCCGGGACCGCCACCGCCAGGTGGCCGAAGCCCGTGCCCAGGTCGTACGACTTGGTATCCCAGTTGTGCGTGAGCTCGATCACCGAGTGGTCCGACTCGTCGCCATAGCCTACGAACGCGAGGGTGAAGCGGCCGTCGGGGTACTCCTTCTGCCGCAGCAGCTTCATGCCGAGGACCCCGGTGTAGAACTCGATGGAGCGCGGCAGGTCGCCGACGCGGATCATGGTGTGCAGCAGGCGCATGGGGGCTCCTAGAAGGATCGGTAGACGTGGTCGGTGGCGAAGAGGGCCTCGCGCACGCCGCGGTAGTCGGGGTATTGGCGGCCCACCTCGGCCCAGAAGGCGGGCGAATGATTCATGTGGCGCAGGTGCGCCAGCTCATGGCAGATCACGTAATCCACCATGTGCACCGGCGCCTTCACCAGCCGCCATGCCAGGCGCACTTCGCGCCGCGAGTTGCAGCTGCCCCAGCGGCTCATGGCCGAGGAGAGCAGGAAGCGCGGCGGCGCGATGCCGGCGCGCTGCGCAAGCAGCTCCACGCGCGCCGCGAGATACGCCCGAGCCTCGCGACGGTACCAGGCGACCACGGCTCGACGCACCTGATCCTCGCTCCCATCGCGCGTGGCGACCCATAGCTGGTCCCCGTGCAGCTCGGCGCGGGCACGTGCAGCCTCGACCAGCCGCAGCACCAGCACCCCGCCAAGGTAGGGCAGCTCGGCCCCGTCGTGCCAGGACGCATCGGGCACTTGCCGCAGGCTCCACTCGCCGATCTTCTTCAGCACCCAGGCTTCGCTCTCGCGCACCAGCGCCTCGATGCGGGCGAGCGGCATCGTCGCTGGGGCGCTCACGGTGAGGCCGCCTTCGTCCACCTTGAGGCCGACGCCGCGCCGTCCGCGCCGCCGCACCAGCACGTAGTCCACCGACTGCGAAGCGAGGGCCACGCGGTGCAGGTCCCGCGACACCAACTCACGCAGCGGCATAGCGGTGCGGGGAGATCACGCGCATCTGCGCTTCGATCCAGCGTTCGACGTCGTTGTTGATGGAGACCGCGTCGCGGCCCTCGGTCGCGATGAGCGGGCCGATGACCACGCGGATGGTCCCGGGGCGCTTGCGGAACGCATACCGCGGCCAGTATTCGCCCGCATCATGGGCGATCGGCAGGATGGGCGCCCCGGATCGCGCGGCCAGGAGCGCGCCGCCGATGCCGTAGCGTCCCCGCTGGCCGGGCGCTATGCGCGTGCCCTCGGGAAATATGGAGATCCACATCCCCTCCTTGAGCCGGCGCGTGCCCTGCTCGATGATCTGGTCGCGCGCCGTCTTGCCGCTCGAGCGGTCGATGCCGATGGCGTGGATCGCCATCAGGCCCCAGCCGAGGAACGGCAGCCACAATAGCTCGCGCTTCACGATCCAGCACTGCGGCGGGAAGCTCGCCTGCATGAAGAGCGTCTCCCAGGCCGACTGGTGCTTGGCCATCGCGATCACCGGGAAGTCGGGCACGTTCTCCCAGCCCTCGATCTCGTGGCGGATGCCGAGGGCCAGCCACACCCATACCAGCATCACGCGCGTATAGGTCCGCGCGAACCAGGCGGCGAGCCTGAAGCTGAACGGCCCGGCCAGCGGCACCAGGATGCCGAACACGGCGGTGATCAGCACGCCCACCACCAGGAAGACGAGCGAGCGCAGCCAGCTCATGGGTGCGCGACCAGGTAGCGCGAGGCTTCGGCGAGGCTCTCGAAGACCAGCGTCTTCTTCGGCATGCCGCCCTCCCCGCGGGTCTTGGTGCCCTTGCCCGTGAGGACGAGGATGGGCTGCGCGCCGACCGCCTCGGCCGCTTGCAGGTCCTTCAGGCTGTCGCCGATCGACGGCACGCCCTTCAGCTCGGTGTGGAAGCGCGCGGCGATCTCCTCCAGCATGCCGGTGCGCGGCTTGCGGCAATTGCAGTCTTCCACCGCCGTGTGCGGGCAGAAGAACAGCGCGTCGATGCGCCCGCCCTGGCGGAAGACCAGCTCCATCATCTTGTCGTTCATGGCGTTCAGCGTCGCCATGTCGAACAGGCCGCGGCCGATGCCCGATTGATTGGTCGCGACCGCGATGCGATAACCGTTCTGGTTCAGCCGCGCGATCGCCTCGATCGCCCCCGGAATCGGGCGCCACTCCGAGGGCGACTTGATGTACTGGTCGCTGTCGAAGTTGATGACGCCATCGCGGTCGAGGATGACCAGCTTCATGAGGCGAGCCGGGAGATGTCGGCGACGCGGTTCATCTCGGACTGCAGCGTGTAGAGGAGCGATAGCCGCCTCCGGCGCACCCCCGCGTCGTCGGCCATCACCATGACCCCGTCGAAGAACGCGTCGACGGGCCCTCGCAGGATGGCGAAGCTCTTCAGGTAACCGGTGTAGTTGCCCTCCCCGAATTGCGGACCCGCCTGCGTCGAGGCCTGCTGCAGGGATTGGTGCAGATCCATCTCCAGCTTGTCGCCCGAGAATCCGCCGTCGACCAGCTCGAACGGCTCACCCTTCTGCTGCGCCTGCCGCAGGATGTTGGAAATGCGCTTGTTGGCGGCGGCGAGGCTCTCCGCTTCCGGGAGCTTGCGGAACTCGCGCACCGCGTCCAGGCGGCGCGGCACCAGGTCGAGGCGATCGGGCATCGACTCGTCGCTCTGCACGTCCATCACGGCGGCAACTTCATTCGCCGAATAGCCACGCTCCTTCATCAGGTTGGCGAGCCGCTCGCGGATGAACTCCCGCACCGAGCCGATCAGCGCCGCCTGGCGATCGGCGGGGACCCCCAGGGTGCCGGCGGCGGCGGCGACCAGCGCGGAGAGGTTGGCGTTGAGCGCGGGTGAGGTCTCCATGAGGATGCGCACGACACCGAGCGCCGCACGGCGCAGCGCGAAAGGATCCTTGTCGCCCGTGGGCACCTGGCCGATGGAGAACATGCCGACCAGCGCGTCGAGGCGGTCGGCGAGCGCGACGGCGATGCTGGCATCGCCCTTGGGAAGCGCGTCGCCGGCAAAGCGCGGCCAGTAATGCTGCTCGATCGCGCGGCACACCGAAGGCGGCTCGCCGTCCGCCTCGGCGTAGTAGCGCCCCATGAGCCCCTGCAGCTCGGGAAACTCGCCGACCATGAGAGTCACGAGGTCTGCCTTGGCGAGGTACGCCGCGCGTACCGCCCACTCGATGCCCGCCTCACCGCGCGGCATGACTTTCTGGATCTTCTGCGCGAGGCTCACCAGCCGGTCGACGCGCTGCAGCTGCGTGCCGAGCTTGTTGTGATAGATGATCGATCCCAGCTGCGGGACGCGCGAGCCGAGCTTGGTCTTCTTGTCGGTCTCGAAGAAGAACTGCGCGTCCGCGAGCCGCGGTCGCACCACGCGCTCGTTGCCGCGCACGATTTGCGCGGGATCCGCGGGGCGGATGTTGGAGACGATGAGGAAGCTGTTGGTGAGCGCGCCTGCGGCATCGAAGAGCGGGAAGTATTTCTGGTTCTGCCGCATGGTGAGCACCAGGCACTCGGCCGGCACGGCGAGGAAGCGGGGCTCGAATGTGCCGACGAACACCGTGGGCAGCTCCACCAGCGATGTCACCTCGTCAAGCAGGGCGGCGCGAGCTTCGGCCGGCCCCAGCGTGGCGCCTTGACGCGCGGCGTGCTCCTCGAGGGAGCGAAGGATTTCCTCGCGGCGCGCCTGGTAGTCGGCCACCACCTTGCCCTCGTCGCGCATGCGCCGCTCGTAATCACGGGCGTCGGCGAGCTCGATGTCAGCGGCGCCTTCGAAGCGGTGCCCATGCGTCACGCGTCCGGCCGCGAGGCCCAGTGCGCGCACCGGCACGACGTCGGCCCCGTGCAGCGCGACCAGGCCGTGGACGGGACGCACGAACTGCACCGTGGTCTCGCCGTCGGCGAGCTGGTAGCTCATGAGCTTCGGGATCGGGAGCGCGGCGATGGCCTCGTCGAGCGCGCCCTGCAGTCCCTGCGCCAGGGAAACCGAAGCCGTGCTGCCATCCGCGAACAGCATTTCAGCCTTGCCATCGGGACGGCGCTTGAGCTTCGCCGGGTCGAGCCCCGCGAGCCCCACGGCTTCCAGCTTCTTCGCGAGCGCCGCGGTGGGCTTGCCGGACGCATCGAGCCCCACCGCCGCTGGCATGAGCTTCACCTCGACGGTGCGCGACGCGGAAGCGCCGGCCACGCCCTCGATGGAGGCGGCGAGGCGGCGCGGCGTCGCGAACCAACGCCACGCAGCATTTGCTCCGACAAGCTCGCGCTTCACCAATCCGCTCACCAGCGACTGCGCGAAGTGCTCGCCGAGCCGTTGCAATGCCTTCGGCGGCAGCTCCTCGCAGAACAGCTCGACCAGGAGGGTCGCCGTCATCAGGCGGCTTTGCGCTGCAGCATGGGGAAACCGAGGCGCTCGCGAGACTCGTAGTAACTCTGCGCGACCGCGCGGGCGAGCGCGCGGATGCGGCCGATGTAGCCCGCACGCTCCGTGACGGAGATCGCGCCGCGCGCATCCAGCAGGTTGAACGCATGCGCGGCCTTGAGCACCTGCTCATAGGCCGGCAAAGCGAGCTGCGCGTCCATCAAACGCTTGGCGGCCGCCTCGAAGTCGCCGAAATGCCGCAACAAGGTCGGCGCGTCGGAATGCTCGAAGTTGTAGGTGGACTGCTCGACCTCGTTCTGATGGTAGACGTCGCGATAGGTGAGGCCGTCGGTCCAGACCAGGTCGTAGACGTTTTCCACGCCCTGCAGGTACATCGCAAGCCGCTCCAGCCCGTAGGTGATCTCACCGGTGATCGGCTTGCAGTCGAGGCCTCCCACCTGCTGGAA
>DATLEL010000285.1:0-2709 GCA_035525255.1 Usitatibacter sp. | reverse complement strand
CCCATCTTGTGGGACACCCCGGTGTAGAACAGGATGCGCTCCGTGGTCGTGGTCTTGCCGGCGTCGATGTGCGCCGAGATCCCGATGTTGCGGTAGCGTTCGATAGGTGTCTTGCGGGGCACGATGACTCTCTCTTGTCTGGTGCCGCTTGCCATGAAGCGGCACGCAGCGGATCAAAGACTTCTAGAAGCGGTAGTGGGCGAAAGCCTTGTTGGCCTCGGCCATGCGGTGGACTTCTTCCTTCTTCTTCACCGCGCCGCCGCGGCCTTCGGCCGCTTCCATGAGCTCGTTGGCGAGGCGCTGCGCCATGCTCTTCTCGCCGCGCTTGCGCGCGGCCTCGCGGATCCAGCGCATCGACAGCGCGGTGCGGCGGATCGGGCGCACTTCGACGGGCACCTGGTAGTTGGCGCCGCCGACGCGGCGGCTCTTCACCTCGACCATCGGCTTCACGTTGTTGATCGCGGCGCTGAAGATCTCGAAGGCGTCCTTGCCGGACTTCTTCGCGATGGTGTCGAGGGCACCGTACATGATGCGTTCGGCGACCGACTTCTTGCCGCGCGTCATCAGCACGTTCATGAACTTGGCGACTTCCTCGCTCTTGTGCTTCGGATCGGGGAGGATCTCGCGTTTGGGGACTTCTCTGCGGCGGGGCATGGGCGTCTATCCGTTCGGTAGGTGGAGGATCAGGCTGCTTTGGGACGCTTGGCGCCGTACTTGGAGCGCGACTGCTTCCGGTCCTTGACGCCTGCGGTATCCAGGCTGCCGCGCACCATGTGGTAGCGCACGCCCGGCAGGTCCTTCACGCGACCGCCGCGGATCAGCACGACCGAGTGCTCCTGCAGGTTATGACCCTCGCCGCCGATGTAGCTGATCACCTCGTACCCGTTGGTGAGGCGCACCTTGGCGACCTTGCGAAGGGCCGAGTTCGGCTTCTTCGGGGTGGTGGTGTACACGCGCGTGCAGACACCCCGCTTCTGCGGGCTTCCGCCCAGCGCGGGCACCTTGCTCTTGGTCACGATCTTCTTGCGACCCTTGCGAAGCAACTGATTGATCGTCGGCATGTTTTCCCTGCAAATTCGTTTGCCGGCCTTGCGTGCCGGCTGTCTGCCAGCCCCCGCGGGGGATGGCCATCCGTACAGCGTTGATTCCTTAAAGCCTTCCGCCGGAGAAGGTAATCCTCCCCCGGCGGAAAAAAGCTCTCAATTTTAGGGCTTTAGCCTACTTCCGTCAAGCAACCTGCTCGCTGGATACGTCTGCCTCGTCCAGGGAGAAACCGAACGACGCGCTCGAGCCGGGCTCCACCTCTTTTTTCTTGCGGGTGGAGTGGTACGCGAGGCCCGTGCCCGCGGGGATGAGTCGTCCCACGATCACGTTTTCCTTCAGGCCGCGCAGGTCGTCCTTCTTGCCCATGATCGCGGCTTCCGTCAGCACCCGGGTCGTCTCCTGGAAGGAGGCGGCGGAGATGAAGGAGTCCGTCGACAACGACGCCTTGGTGATGCCGAGCAGCATGTACTCGAACGACGCCGGCTTCTTGTTGCCGTCGGCCTTGACGCGATCGTTCTCCCGCAGGATCTCGGCGCGCTCGACCTGCTCGCCCACGATGAAGCGGGTTTCGCCCGGGTCGACCACGGCGACGCGGCGCAGCATCTGCCGCACGATCACCTCGATGTGCTTGTCGTTGATCTTCACGCCCTGGAGCCGGTAGACGTCCTGGACCTCGTCGATGATGTAGCGCGCGAGCGCTTCCATTCCCTGCAGGCGAAGGATGTCGTGCGGATCCGCGGGGCCGTCGACGATGGTCTCGCCCTTGTTCACCACCTGCCCGTCGTGGACCGTGACGTGCTTGTCCTTGGGGATCAGGTACTCGTGGGCGGTGCCGTCGAAGTCCGTGATGATCAGGCGCTGCTTGCCCTTGGTGTCCTTGCCGAACGAGACCGTGCCGGTGACTTCGGCAAGCAGCCCCGCGTCCTTCGGGGAACGCGCCTCGAACAGCTCCGCCACGCGCGGCAGGCCGCCCGTGATGTCGCGGGTCTTGGACGATTCCTGCGGGATGCGCGCGAGCACATCGCCCACGTTCACCTGCGCGCCGTTCTTCACCGTGATGATGGCGCCGATCTGGAAGGTGTAGTTCACCGGGGTGTCGCCCGTCGCGAGCTTCACTTCCTTGCCCTTGTCGCCGATCAGCTTCACCGCCGGGCGAAGGCCCTTGGTGGCGGACGTGCCGCGGCGCTTCGGATCGATCACGACCAGGCTGGACAAGCCCGTGGTCTCGTCGATCTGCTTCGCCACGGTGACACCCTCCTCGACGTTCTCGAAGCGGATCTCGCCGGCGTACTCGGTGATGATCGGGCGGGTGAGCGGATCCCAGGTGGCGAGCTGCTGCCCCGCCTTCACCTTGGCTCCATCCGACAGCGTGAGCGTGGCGCCGTACGGCACCTTGTGGCGCTCGCGCTCGCGGCCGTTCTCGTCCGAGATGATGATCTCGCCGTTGCGCGAGATCGCCACCAGCTCGTTCCTCGCGTTGGTGAGGGTGCGCATCGTCGGGGCGAAGTGCGCCAGGCCGTTGGACTTGGACTCCACCGAGCTCGCCACCGCGGTACGCGATGCCGCGCCGCCGATGTGGAACGTGCGCATCGTGAGCTGCGTTCCCGGCTCGCCGATCGACTGCGCGGCGATGACGCCTACCGCTTCGCCGACGTTCACGCGGGT
>DATLEL010000273.1:0-4465 GCA_035525255.1 Usitatibacter sp. | reverse complement strand
ACCGCGATGTTGTTCATCAGGTAATCGCGGTTGTAGCTGTAGCGATCTTCCACCGGCAACTGCATGGTCACGCCGAGGGCGCGGCCGCGCGGGATGATGGTGACCTTGTGCACCGGGTCGGTCTTCGGCAGCAGGCGCGCGACGATGGCGTGGCCGCTCTCGTGGTACGCGGTGTTCTTGCGCTCTTCCTCGGGCATGACCATCGAGCGGCGCTCGGCGCCCATGATGACCTTGTCCTTGGCGCGCTCGAAGTCGTCCATGTCCACCAGGCGCTTGGTGCCGCGCGCGGCGAACAGCGCCGCCTCGTTCACCAGGTTTGCGAGATCCGCGCCGGAGAAACCGGGCGTGCCGCGGGCGATGATCGACGCATCGACATCGGGCGCGATCGGGACCTTGCGCATGTGCACCAGCAGGATCTGCTCGCGGCCGCGGATGTCGGGCAGCGGTACCACGACCTGGCGGTCGAAACGGCCCGGGCGAAGCAGCGCCGGGTCGAGCACGTCGGGACGGTTGGTGGCGGCGATCACGATGACACCCGAGGTGCCCTCGAAACCGTCCATCTCCACCAGCAATTGGTTGAGGGTCTGCTCGCGCTCGTCGTTGCCGCCGCCGAGGCCCGCGCCGCGCTGGCGGCCGACCGCGTCGATCTCGTCGATGAACACGATGCAGGGCGCGTTCTTCTTCGCCTGCTCGAACATGTCGCGCACGCGTGCCGCGCCGACACCCACGAACATCTCGACGAAGTCGGAGCCCGAGATGGAGAAGAACGGGACCTTCGCTTCGCCCGCGATCGCTCGCGCAAGAAGCGTCTTGCCGGTGCCGGGCGAGCCCACCATCAGCACGCCGCGGGGAATGCGCCCGCCCAGCTTCTGGAACTTGGAGGGATCGCGCAGGAAGTCGACCAGCTCGGCCACTTCTTCCTTGGCTTCATCGACGCCCGCCACGTCGGCGAACGTGACCTGGTTCTGGTTCTCGTCGAGCATGCGCGCGCGGCTCTTGCCGAAGGAGAACGCGCCACCGCGCCCGCCGCCCTGCATCTGGCGCATGAAGAAGATCCACACGCCGATCAGCAGCAGCATCGGGAACCACGACACGAAGATGTTCATCAGCAACGACGGCTCTTCCTCGGGCTTGGCCTCGACGGTGACGCCGTTCTTCATGAGGTCGCCGACCATCCAGGGATCCTGGATGCCGGGGGTGTACACGGTGTAGTTCTTCCCGTCGCGGGTGGTCGCCTTGAGCGTGCGGCTGCTATCCAGCTTCACCTTGCCGATGTGGCCCTGGCGGGCCTCTTCCATGAAGGTCGAGTAGTCGAGCACGTTGGCGCTCGATTGGCGGTTGCCGACCTGCATGAACACCATGGTCAGGATGACCCCGATGACGAGCCAGACCATGATGGTTCGAATGGTGTTGTTCAAAGGAAAATCCTTCCGCGGGAAATATCCCTAGATATCAGCAAGATGGACAAAGCCTACTGTAGCAAGTTCGGGGCGGGCGGTTACGTTCGCAACCCCGGGCAGACGATTTTTATTTTTCGCCGGAAGCGACCGGCGCCGGCTTGAGCCCCCGGGCGAGCAGAAACTGCTCGGCGCTCTCGCTGCGGGATGCGCCCGGCTTGCGCGACACCACTTTCCTGAACACATTGCGCAGCGATTTCAAGTACTCATCATACCCCGCGCCCTGGAAGACCTTCACCAGGAACACCCCTTCCGGGTGGAGGTGGGCGACGGCGAAATCGCGCGAGATCTCCGCCAGGTCCATGACGCGCGCCTGGTCCGAGACCTGGATGCCCGACATGTTGGGGGCCATGTCCGAGAGGACTACGTCCACGGGCCCCGCTCCCATCTGGCGGCGCAGCTCCGCCAGTCCGCGCGCGCCGGCGAAGTCGCCCTGGATGAATTGCACGCCGGGGATGGGCTCCACCGGAAGCAGGTCGATCCCGACCACGCGGCCCGAAGCCCCGATGCGCTTCGCCGCCACCTGCGACCATCCTCCCGGGGCGGCTCCCAGGTCCACCACGAACTGGCCGGGGCGCAGGATGCCGTCGCGATCGTCGATCTCGATCAGCTTGTATGCCGAGCGGGCGCGATACCCCTCCTTCTTCGACCGCTGCACGTAGGGGTCGTTGACGTGGCGGCGCAGCCACTGCTTGCTCGAGCCGGATTTCTTCATGGTGGTATTGCTTATACTGCCGCGATGAACCCCTTGCCCTCGAAGAAGCGCAGCGAGCTGCGCGCGGAAGCACACAAGCTGTCCCCCGTCGTCATCATCGGCGACAAGGGCCTCACCGAGGAAGTGGTCGCCGAAGTGGATCGCTCGCTCAAGGCGCACGAGCTCATCAAGGTGCGCGCCGCCACCGACGAACGCGAGGCGCGCGGCCTGTGGATGGAGACGCTCTGCGAGCGGCTGCAGGCGCATGCGGTGCAGCAGATCGGGAAGGTGTTCGTCATCTACCGGGAGAATCCGAAGGCGAAGGTGGAGAAGGCAAAGAGGCGCCCCGGTCCCCCGGCAAAGGAAGCTACAGGTACTTCACGTCCACGATCTCGAACTCCTTCACCCCGCCCGGCGTCCGCACCTCCGCGACGTCGCCCGCGGACTTCCCGATGAGCGCCTTGGCGATCGGGGAGGAGTAGGAGATCTTGTGCTGCTTCAGGTCGGCCTCGTCCTCACCGACGATCTGGTAGCTCATCGTCTCCTGGCTGGAGGTGTCGATCAGCTCGACGGTCGAGCCGAATACCACCCGGTCGTCGTCGTCGAGCAGCGTGGGATCGATGATCTGCGCGTTCGACAGCTTCGCCTCGAGCTCGATGATGCGGCCCTCGATGAACCCCTGCCGCTCGCGCGCCGACTCGTATTCCGCGTTCTCGCTGATGTCCCCCTGGGCCCTGGCCTCGGCGATGGCGGTGATCACGGCGGGGCGCTCCACCGACTTCAGCTTGTGGAGCTCGGCGCGCAGCAGCTCGGCGCCTTTCGTGGTGATCGGGATCTTGGGCACGGTGACTTTCTAGGGTAGTGACGCGTGGAGCGACTGGATGTCGAAGGGGCGCAGCTCCTGCAGGTGGCTCATGCCCAGGCAGGCGGCACGCGCGCCGGCGAGCGTCGTGTAGTAGGTGATGCGGTTCTGCAGCGCGGCGTTGCGGATCGACCATGAATCCTGGATCGAGCGCCGGTCTTCCTCGACGGTGTTGATGATGAGGCTCACTTCGCGGTTCTTCAGCATGTCGACGATGTGCGGCCGCCCCTCCATCACCTTGTTGACCGGCTGCACCTTGAGCCCGGCCTGGGTGAGCGCCGCCGCGGTGCCGCGCGTGGCCACCAGCGAGAAGCCGAGGTCCACCAGCGTGCGCGCGATGTCGATCAGCTTCGCCTTGTCCTCGTTGCGCACCGAGAGGAAGACCTTGCCGCCCTTGGGGAGGCGCACGCCCGCGGCGAGCTGGCTCTTCACGAACGCCTCGGCGAAGCTCTGCCCCACGCCCATCACCTCGCCGGTGGACTTCATCTCCGGGCCCAGGATGGTGTCCACGCCCGGGAACTTGATGAACGGGAACACCGCTTCCTTCACGCAATAGTACGGCGGGATCACCTCGCGCGTGACGCCCTGCTCGCGCAAGCTGCGGCCGACCATGCAGCGCGCCGCGATCTTGGCGAGCGGCACCCCGATCGCCTTCGATACGTACGGCACGGTGCGTGAGGCGCGCGGATTCACTTCCAGCACGAACACCTTGTCGTCCTGGATCGCGAACTGAACATTCATGAGGCCCACGACGTTGAGACCGTGCGCCATGGCGATGGTTTGCCGGCGCAGCTCGTCCTGCATCTCGCGCGACAGGCTGAACGGGGGCAGGGAGCATGCCGAGTCCCCCGAGTGCACGCCGGCCTGCTCGATGTGCTCCATGATCCCGCCGATGAGGACCTCCTTGCCGTCGCAGACCGCGTCCACGTCCACCTCGATGGCATCGTTGAGGAAGCGGTCGATCAGCACCGGTGAATCGTTGGAAACCTTCACCGCCTCGCGCATGTAGCGCACCAGGTCGCTCTCGGCGTGCACGATCTCCATGGCGCGCCCGCCCAGCACGTACGAGGGGCGCACCACCACCGGGTAGCCGATCTCCTTCGCGGCAGCGAGGGCGGCCTCTGGCGTACGCGCGGTGCGATTGGGAGGCTGCAGCAACCCCAGCTTGTGCAGCAGCTGCTGGAAGCGCTCGCGGTCTTCCGCGGCATCGATCATGTCGGGCGAGGTGCCGATGATCGGCACGCCCGCGGCCTCCAGGTCGCGCGCCAGCTTGAGCGGCGTCTGGCCGCCGAACTGGACGATGACGCCCTCGGGTTTTTCCTTGTCGACGATCTCGAGCACGTCCTCCAGCGTGAGGGGCTCGAAGTAAAGGCGGTCGGAGGTGTCGTAGTCGGTCGAGACGGTCTCCGGGTTGCAGTTGACCATGATGGTCTCGTAGCCGTCCTCGCGGAG
>DATLEL010000204.1:0-3507 GCA_035525255.1 Usitatibacter sp. | reverse complement strand
AGGCTCATCGCCGCTTCTTCGAGGTTGCGGTCCACGGCCTTCAAGCCGACCAGGATCATCACGAAGGCATACACGTAGCTGTTGAGCGTCATCACGAAGATGAGGCCCCACCACGAGTACAGCGAGCCCACCTGCCAACCGGTGGGTTGCAACCAGGTGTTGACGATCCCCTGCTGGCCGAGGATGAGAGTCCACGCCGCGGCCACCACGACGTCGGGGATCACCAGCGTCACCAGCGGAAGCGCCGCCACCCAGCCGGAGAAACGGAAGCGGCAGCGCGCGACCAGGATCGCGAGCGCGCCGCCGATGATCATCGAAGTGGCCGTCACCGCGCCGCCGAGGATGAGCGTGTTCCACAGCGAGTCCCGATAGGGCCGGCTGCGGAAGAAGGCCGCGTAGCCGTTGAGCCCATAGCCGCCGTCGCTCCCCCGGAAGCTGTATGCGAAGGTCGTGACCAGCGGCCAGACGAGGAAGAGGCCCAGCACGCCGAATGCGGCGAGAGTGACCAGCGTCCACGCCGGATCGCGCCGCCAACGCAGGATCGCGCTCACCGGCCGTCCACCACCCGCGCGTCGGCGGGAATCCGCAGCACCACTTCCTCGCCGCGCGCGTGGGTGCGCCCGTGCTGCACGCTCCAGGTGTCGACGTGGATCAGGCCGACCGCGGTGCGGACGCGGTAGCCGGTGATGGAGCCGCGGAATTCGACGGAGTCGATGGTGCCGGCGAGATCGTCGCCCCGGGCGCCGGCAGAGCCGGCATTGGCCCGGGGCCCAATCTCTATCTCTTCCCGCCGCACCACCTTGAACTTGCCCTCCCCCGCCGGAATCAGGTTGGCGCTGCCGAGGAAGTCCGCGGCGTAGCCGTTTGCGGGGCGCGCGTAGATCTCGGCGGGGGAGCCCATTTGCACGATGCGGCCGCGATCCATGACGGCGACCACGTCGGACATGGCGAGCGCCTCCTCCTGGTCGTGGGTCACGAAGACGGTCGTGACGCCCAGCTCCAGCTGCAGCTCGCGCACCATGGCGCGGAGCTCCACGCGCAGCTTCACGTCGAGGGCGGCGAGCGGTTCGTCGAGGAGCAGCAGCTGCGGCTCGATCACCAGCGCGCGCGCCATGGCGACGCGTTGGCGCTGGCCACCGGACAACGTCGCGGGCGAGCGATCGGCGAACGCTCCCAACCCGACCCGCTCCAGCATCGCCTGGGCGCGCTTCTTCGCCTCGACCCCGCGCACGGACCGCGCCTCCAGGCCGTACATCACGTTGGCGAGCGCGGAGCGGTCGGGGAACAGCGCGTAGTCCTGGAACACCATGCCGACGCCGCGCTGGTGCACCGGCAGTCCGGTGACGTCGCGCTCGCCGAACCAGATGCGCCCCGCTTCGGGCATCACGAAGCCCGCCAGCATCCGCAGCAGCGTCGTCTTGCCGCAGCCTGACGGGCCGAGGAGCGTGAAGAAGCGCCCGGAGGGGATCTCGAGGTCGAGGCCGTCGAAGAGCGCTACGCCGTCGTAGCGCTGGGTGACGCCCTCGAAGCGGATGCGCACGCCGCGGCGCTTATTTCGCGGCGACCAGTTCCTTCCACGAGGCGATGAAGGACGGCTGCGCCGCCGAGAGCTTCACGTCGTCGATCGCGGTGACCTTGAACGCAGTGGCGCGCGGCAGCCCGACAGCCGTCGTGTCCACGTCGTCGCGGATCGGGCGGCGGAAGAAGCGCTTCACCAGCATCTCCTGCGCCTGGCGCGAGGCGAGGAAGTCGTAGAACTTCTTCGCATCGGCAGGGTTCGGGCCGCCCTTCACCAGCGCCATGCCCTCGGGCGCGATGTAGGTGCCCTCGGTGGGATACACCACCTCGATGTCCTTGTTGCCGCCGGCCACGTACTCCTGCGCGGCGTATTCCATCGTCATGCCGACCGCGAATTCGCCCTTGGCGACGCCATCGAACACTTGGGAAGCAGTGCTGGTCACGGTCGCGTTCTTCGCGATGCCCTTCAGCGGCTCGCGCCCCAGCGCCTGCTCGATGCCCCACAGCGTCGCAAGCGACGAGCTGGTCTTCTCCGGGTCGCTCACCACCAGGCGATCTTTCCAGCGCGGGTGGGCCAGGTCCGACCAGGTCTTCGGCATCGGGTCGCCCTTCAACGCGCGCTTGTTCACCATGATCACCATCACGTGCGCGTTGGTGCCCGCCCAGAGTCCGTTGGGATCCTTGTACGTCGCTTGCAGGCTGGAGTACTCCGGCGACTGGTACGCGAGGAAATAGTCCTTGTAGAGGCGCAGCAGCGAAAAGCCGCCGGACCAGAAGATGTCCGCCTTGGGTGCGCCCGCCTCCGCCTTGATGCGCTGCATCATGGCGCCGGTGCTTCCGCGCACCGCGTTGATCTTGATGTCGGGGTACTTCTTGTTGAATTCCTCGGTGGCCGCATTGATGGCGTCCACGGTGTTGGAGGAATAGAGTACGACCTCACCAGCCGCGGCGATCCCGGTGGCACAGAATGCGGCGAGGGTCAGCAAGGCGAGGCGCATGCGATTCATGAGATCTCCGGTAAGTGTCGAACGGCTGGACGCATTATCACCCGCGGCGCGCGGGCGGTAATATGGCGGCCATGGGAATCAAACTGGACATGTTCGCCGCCGAGGTGAACCCGCGCGCCTACGAGGCGGGCGAGAAGATTTTCAGCGCCTACGACATGGGCGCCGAGATGTACGTGGTGATCGAGGGCGAGGTGGAGCTCACCATCGACTCCCGAGTCCTCGAGACTCTCGGGCCCGGCGAGCCCTTCGGAGAAATGGCGCTCATCGACCAGGCGCCGCGCACCGCCACCGCCATCGCGAAGACACCGTGCAAGCTGGCGGTGATCCCCGAGAAGCGCTTCCTCTTCATGGTGCAGACCACGCCGCACTTCGCGCTGCAGATCATGAAGGTGATGGCCGACCGCCTGCGGACCATGAACGATCGGCTCTAGCGCCGGCCGGTTGAACTTTCCTGCGCCCCACGGGGCCTCATGTATTCGGAAAATGGAATCCATGGAGGCCTCATGCAGCGCAATGAACCGGATCGTCGCAAGGAGTCGCGCCGAAGCGTGGAACACGCGCAGGTGATGGGCGGACAGTCCCAACCGGGCGAGAACGGCCAGCACACCGAGGACCGCGTCCCGAACTTCCTCACGGCACAGGAGTTGCAGGCCCGCGATCCCGCGCGGGACGAGGAGCGCCGCCGCGAGGACCGTCGCAAGAACTCCCTGGGCGAGAAGGCGGCCGCGGAGCGCAAGCCGGAGGACTAAAATAGTCCCTTGCTTCCCCACGACTTCCACCCCGTCCTGCAGGGGTGGTGGGATGGCCGATTCGGCCCCCCCACCCCTGCGCAATCCGAAGGCTGGAGTGCCATCCGGCGCGGTGAGCACACGCTCATCGCCGCCCCGACCGGCTCCGGGAAGACGCTAGCCGCCTTCCTCACCTCGATCGACCAGCTGTTCCGCGAGGGCACCGAAAGCCGCGAGCTGCCGGACGAGGTGCG
>DATLEL010000194.1:0-2441 GCA_035525255.1 Usitatibacter sp. | reverse complement strand
GTAGAACGCCACCGCCTCGCGATAGTCGAGCACCTCGTCGCCGGTCTCGACGAACAGCCAGTAGCGCTCCGGTCTCGTGATGGCGGGGGGGTCGAGCGCGTGCAGCTCGCCCACGTGCTCCCACGTCAGCTCGAACGCCTCCGCGGTATAGAGGTTTCGCTGCGGTCCCAGGTAGCGCGCGAAATGGGTGTGGGGATGGACCGCCGGATTGAGCAGCGCCGCGCGGCAGCCGAGGCGCTCGGCCGCCACGGTGGCGTAGAAGCCGCCGAGGGAGCTACCCACCAGCGTGAGGTCGCCCGCGGCGATGTCCGCGCACGCCGCCTCCACCTGCGCCATGGCCTGCTTCGGGCGGTGGTGCAGCTCGGGCACGCGGTAATCGAGGCCGGTCACGCAGCGGCTCACGTAGTCGGACAACATCACGGCCTTGCGCGAAGCGGGCGAGCTGATGAAGCCATGCAGGTAGACCAGCGTCTTCAGGGAAACGCCTCAGAGGGTGAACGTGCCGCGCGCGACCTCGATCACGTCGCCGCCGACGTGGATCGCGCCGTGGGTTACGTCGAGGTAGAGGGTCGAGGGCCGCTGCACCGCCTCGCCCTGGGAGACCACGCGGCGGATATCGGTCTTGGGGCGCACGACGCCGAACCAGCCGCCGAGGTTGGCGCAGGCCGACCCGGTGGCGGGGTCCTCGAGGATCGCGGCGCCGTTGGGAAAGAAAAAACGCGCTTCGACCGTGCCCGCGGCGTCGCCGGCGTCGTGGAACACGTACGCCATGCTGGCGCCGTCGGCGCTCTTCAGCCGCGAGAATGCATCGGGGCGCGGCCGCGTGCGCCTGACCGCCGCGGCGCTCGCGAGCGGCACCACCAGCTGCTCACGGCCCGCGCTCACCCACAGCGGCCACTCGGCGACGTCACCCGCTTCGAGGCCGAGGATCTGCTCCAGCTCGGCGCGCGTGATCTCCAGCGCCCGCGAGCGCGGCTCGACCGCCTGCAGCGTCCAGCGGTCACCCTTCGCATTCACCGGGATGATGCCCGCCTTCATCTCGAGGGCGAGCGCGTCGCCGCCGCGCCCCAGGCTGCGCGCGACGTGGGCGGTGCCGAGGGTAGGGTGGCCGGCGAAGGGCATCTCGTAGCTGGGAGTGAAGATGCGCACACGCGCGCTGGCCTTCGTCGAAGGAAGGATGAAGGTGGTCTCGGACAGGTTGAACTGGCGCGCGAGGGCCTGCAGGGTGGCGTCATCCAACCCGCTGCCGTCCTCGAAGACGCACAGCGGATTGCCGGTGAGCGGGCCGCCGCGGGTGAAGACGTTGACGATGCGGTATTCGAGCTTCATGCGTTCGCCTTCCGTCCGCTCGCGGCGAGCCGCTCGAGGATGCGCTGGTGGACGTTGCCGAAGGCGCCGTTGGACATCACCAGCACGTGGTCGCCGGGCTGCAGCATGCGCGCCAGCGTCTCCACGAGCGTGCCCATGTCGAGGTGCGTGTAGGCGCGCGTTCCGAGGGCCGCAAGCGCGTGGGAAGGATCCCAACCCAAGTCCTTCGCGAAGCAGAACACCAGGTCCGCGTCCGAGAGGCTGCTCGCGAGGCGGTCCTGCATCGTGCCCAGCTTCATGGTGTTGGAGCGCGGCTCGAACACCGCCACGATGCGCGCGTCGCCCACGCGCTTGCGCAAGCCGGCGATGGTGGTCTCGAAGGCGGTCGGATGGTGTGCGAAATCATCGTAGACGGTGATGCCGTTCACGGCGCCGCGCAATTCCATGCGGCGCTTCACGCCCTCGAAGCGCGCGAGCGAATCCATGGAGCGCGCCACCGGCACGCCCGCATGGCGCGCGGCCGCGATGGCGGCGAGCGCGTTCTGGCGGTTGTGCTCGCCCATGAGCGACCAGCGCACGGTGCCCTGCCGCTCGCCGTCGAGCACCACGTCGAAGGAATCGTCGGGATGGATCGTCCCCACCTGCCACGCCTGGCCGGTGCCGAAGCGCTCGACCGGCGTCCACGCCCCGCGGGCGAGCACCCGCTCCAGCGCAGCCTGCAGCCCGTTCACCACCAGCAGGCCGTGCGACGGCACGATGCGCACCAGGTGGTGGAACTGCGCCTCGATCGCCGCCAGGTCCGGGAAGATGTCGGCGTGGTCGTACTCGAGGTTCAGCAACACGGTGGTTCGCGGCCGGTACCAGACGAACTTGGAGCGCTTGTCGAAGAAGGCGGTGTCGTACTCGTCCGCTTCGATCACGAAGAACGGCGACGCCGTCGAGCGCGCCGTGACCCCGAAGTTGCGCGTGACGCCGCCGATGAGGAAGCCGGGGTCGAGCCCCGCGTCCTCGAGGATCCAGGCGAGCATCGACGAGGTGGTGCTCTTGCCGTGGGTGCCGGCGACCGCCAGCACCCACTTATCCCGCAGCAGGTTTTCCGAGAGCCACTGCGGCCCGGAAACGTACGGCAGCCC
>DATLEL010000191.1:0-8702 GCA_035525255.1 Usitatibacter sp. | reverse complement strand
GCGCGCATGCTGGAGCTGCTGTCACGCGTCCCCGATGCGACCCAGCTGCTCGAGTCGCTGCCGGATTCGATCTCGACCCCGGAGCTCAACATCCCGCTCGCGGCCGAAGGCGAGAACCACCAGCTCATCGCCGAGCTGCAGAAAAGCGCGCGCTTCGAGGGCTCGACCGAGATCAACACCATCGACGGGCTGCGGGTGGAGTATCCCGACGGCTTCGGGCTGATGCGCGCTTCCAACACGACGCCGGTGATCGTGCTGCGTTTCGAGGCCGACACCGACGCCGCGCTCGCTCGCATCCAGGGCGACTTCCTGAAGGTGCTGCAGAAAGCGCGGCCCGGCATCGCCATGCCGGGCGCCGCCTCGCACTGATTTTTTTAGTGCGTTAGCTGGATCGAGAGGTAGGCACCGTCCTGCTTGCGCTTGCCGGCGATGGTGCCGAGGCGAGCGTAGGCGGCGGTGAGCGCCACGTTGCGGTGGGGGAACCACGCGAAGAAAACGTCGCTCGCATCCTCTTCCTTGAACGCGGAGAGGTTGTCGGGCTTCCAGCGGTGCTCGACGCCGAGCGCGGTGCGGTCGGAAAGCATCACGGCCACGGAGAGCTCGGGCTGCATGCGATACGAATCGCTCTTGTCGCCGCCGAATCCCAGCAGTCCGAACTGGTTGGCGCGCGTGGCGCGCAGCGTGAGGTTGCCGAGCACGTTGCGGCCGAGGAACCCCGCGAGCCACAGCTTCGTAGCCGAGACATAGAAGTCCGTGTCGGAGCCCCACTTGGCGCCTACCGCCTTGGGAATGGTCGAATCGGTGTTGTGCTTGTGCATCGCGCCGATCGCCACCTGCGGCCACGCCGAGTCCTGGTCGTACACCGCGTCGCCGAAGAGCTTCAACTTCACGCCGATGGTTTCCGTGCGCAGCAGCAGGCCGGGGATGACCGAGCCGGCGTCGAACCGCTGCTTCGCGAACGACACCTCCACGCGGTCGTAGAAGCCGACCGCGGCGCCGAAGGAGCGCAGGTCGAAGTCGTCCACGTCCACGTGGGTGAAGAACGCCGAGCCGCCGACCTGGTCGCGCGTGCCGTAGCCCGCGATGAGCGCCCACGGCACGATGCCTCCGCCCGCCGCGCCCTCGACCTGGTGCGCGCCGCCGGTCACGATGAGGCGATCGCCCGCGCCTGCCGCGCCCGCGAACGCGAGCACCCCGGCCGCCAGCACCGAACGCATGCGCGCGCTCATTTCGAGCCCGCCGTGATGTCGCGCTTCATGGGAGCGAGCAGCCGCAACAGCTCGTTCTTCTCGCGGTCGTGCACGCCGGCGCGTTCGAGCGCGTCGCGCAGCCACTGGACCACCAGCGCCATCTCGGCCTCGGTGTTCTTGAGGCCCTTGTGCACCTTGTCCATGGGGTCGCCGCTGTACTTGCAGCCGCCGCCGGCCAGGTCGCAGATCTGCTCGACGATCTTGTCCTTCACGTTCTGGAGCTTCACGTCCTTGAAGGAGCGGCTGGTGCGCGGGTCGGTGGACGCGCGGTCGATGGTCTCGCCGACTACGCGTTTCACCACCGGCTCGCCGCCCAGCCGCGCATACAGGCTGGGTTCGTTCGCCGGGACCGCCGCGCATCCGGCGAGCCCCCAAGCGACTGCCAATGCCGCCAAAATCCTGGAATCGTTCATAGCGCCATGCTCCCCGGGGAGTTGTTGAAATTTATATCCTTTCCGTATACAGCGACCTCGCGCCGGAGTCTGTGAACCAGCGCACACAAATGCTATCCTCCGCTGCGTGAAATCGGCGCTGCTGCTCCTCGCCCTCCTTCCCTTCGGCGCGCCCTCCGCGGCAGCCGCGACCCTCGAGATCACGGTGGCCGATGCCCGCGGCGCCCCCGTAGCCGATGCGGTCGTGGCCGCGCTCCCCAAGGGCGGCCCCGCCATGCTTCGCAAGCGCGACGCGGCGATCGAGCAGCGCGACAAGACCTTCATCCCGCTGGTGAGCGTGGTGCAGACCGGCACCGCGATGCAGTTCCCCAACCGCGATCCCATCCGCCACCACGTCTACTCGTTCTCGCCCGCGAAGCCCTTCGAGCTCAAGCTCTACGCGGGCACCCCCGCGGCGCCGGTGATCTTCGACAAGCCGGGCGAGGTGGTTCTCGGCTGCAACATCCACGACCACATGCTTGCCTATGTATACGTGGTCGACACGCCCTGGTTCGCCAAGACCGACGCCGCCGGCAAGGCGCGCATCGAGGGCCTGCCGCCGGGGGACTACGACCTGCAGCTCACCCATTACGCGCAAGCCGAAACCCCGGCGCCCAAGCCTGTGAAGGCCCGCGGCGAGGAGTCGATCCCCGCGCCGTTCACCGTACCCCTGAAGGCCCTCCCGCCGCGCCCGGCGCCCACGTGAAGCTGCCGCTCCTCGAGAAGCCCAGCCTCCAGGACCGGATCGTCATTTTCTTCGTGGTGCTGCTGGCGGCGGTGCAGCTGGCGAGCTTCGTTTTCATCCGCTACACCGTGGAGCAGACCGCGCAGAACTCGCTGCGTGACGAAATGCGCGTCGCCGCACGCGTCTTCAAGCGGCTGCTCGACCAGAACAGCCAGCAGCTCGTGGAGGCCACCAGCGTCCTTACCTACGACTTCGGCTTCCGCGAGGCCATCGCCACCCGGGATCGCGACACCATCCTCTCGGCGCTGCGCAACCACTCGGCGCGCATCAAGGCGAGCGGCATGGCGGTGATCGGCATGGACGGCCTCATCGTCGCCGACACCCTCGCCGTGGACAACGCGGGCAAGGCCTACCCGCACCCCGAGCTGGTAGCGCGCGCGGCGCTGGCAGGGCGCACCTCGAGCGTGCGGGTGCTGAACGGCAAGCCCTACCAGGTCGTGGTGGTGCCGGTGCTGGCGCCGCTGCCCATTGCCTGGGTCTCCATGAGCTTCGTGATGGACGACAACACCGCTCGCGACCTGCAGCGGCTCTCGTCGGCCGAGGTCACGTTCGTGCGCCTGGTGGAAGGCAAGACCGAGCTCCTCGCCACCACGCTGCCGCCGACCCGCCGCGACCTGCTGCTCGAGGAGGCGTCGCATATCGTCTCCATGGGCCGCGACGGCATGAAGGTGCAGCTGGGGCACGACGAATACGAGGTGCTCGCCACGCCGCTCGAGGAGGGCAGCGGCACGCGGCTCTTCGCCATCCTGCAGCGCTCGGTGGCCGAGGGCATCGCGCCGTACCTCGCGCTGCAAGCCGTACTGCTGCTGCTCGCCGCCATTTCGGTGGCGGTCACGCTCGCGGGCGGCATTCGCATCGCGCGTCGCATCACGCTTCCCGTCTCGCAGCTCGCGGAGGCGGCGCGCGACGTGGCCCGCGGCCACTACGACCTGCGCGTGCGCCACACCGGCGACGACGAAATCGGCGAGCTGTCGCGCGCGTTCGACAGCATGGTGCGCGGCCTGATCGAGCGCGACAGCATGCGCGACGCCCTCGGCAAGGTCGCCTCCAGCGAGGTGGTGCAGCAGCTGCTGCAGGGGCAGATCGAGCTGGGCGGCGAGGAGCGCGACGTGACGGTGATGTTCACCGACATCCGCAACTACACCGCGCTCTGCGAGACTCTTACGCCGCAGCAGAGCCTGTCGCTGCTGAACCAGTTCCTCACCGCCATCAGCGAGGTGGTGGAGAAGCATGGCGGCGTGGTCGACAAATACCTCGGCGACGGGGTAATGGCGCTTTTCGGCGCCCCGGTGATGCGTCCCGACGATGCCCAGCGCGCCCTCGACTGCGCGCTCGACATCCGCCGCCGCGTGGCAGCCCTCGGCCCCTCGCTCGCGACCCGCGGCTTGCCGCACCCCGAGATCGGCATCGGCGTGAACACGTCGAGCGTTGTCGCCGGCAACATCGGCTCGCCCACGCGCCTCAACTACACGGTGCTCGGCGACGGCGTGAACCTCGCCTCGCGCCTCGAGGGCCTCACCAAGCGCTACCTGGTGCCGATCGTGGTGGGCTCGCTCACGCGCGACAACTGCACCGGCATCGTCTGGCGCGAGCTCGACAAGGTGCGCGTGCGCGGCAAGCAGGTCCCCGAGCGCATCTACGAGCCGCTGGGGCGCGAGGGGGAGGTGACGCAGGCGGAGCTCGCGCGGCTGGTGCGCTGGCACGAGGCGCTCTCCGATTTCCGCGAGCGGCGCTGGAACCGGGCGCGCACGGTGTTCGAGTCCCTTTCGGGCGAGGCGAGCTATGCGCGCCTGGCGACCCTCTACCTCGGCTACATCCGCGACCTGATCGCCCGCCCGCCCGGGCCCGACTGGGACGCGTCGTTCACTCTCTACGACAAGTGATAGGCTCGCCAGGATGTTCATCACTGGCCTCGGCACCGCCGTTCCCGATCGCAGCTTCACGCAACTCGAGTGCGCCGCCGCCCTCGACCGCGCCGATCATCCCGCGCTCACCCCGCGCACGCGCGCGGTCCTGAAGGGAATCCTCACCCACGACAACGGCATCGAGCGGCGCTCGCTCGCGTTGTCGGTCCTCGACGAAGGGTTCCACCTCGACCCCGACACGTTGTACCGCCGCTTCGTCACCCATGCGCCGCGCCTCGCCGCGGAGGCCGCCCGCGCGGCGCTCGCGGAAGCAGGCCTCGACGCGCACGAGGTCGACGGCATCGTCATCAGCACCTGTACCGGCTATCTCTGCCCCGGCCTCACCAGCTACGTCGCCGAGAGCCTGGGGCTGCGCGCGGATGCGGTGGCGTTCGACCTCGTAGGCCAGGGTTGTGGCGCGGCGCTGCCGAACCTGCGCGCCTGCGACGCGCTCCTCGCCACGGCGCAATGCGAGCACGTGGTGTCGGTGTGCGTGGAGGTCTGCAGCGCCGCGATGTATCTCGACCAGGACCTGGGCGTGCTGGTGAGCGCGTGCCTCTTCGGCGATGGCGCCGCCGCGGCGGTGTGCTCGAAGCGCCCGCGCGCCGGTGGCCGCACCGTCCGGTGGCGCGCCGCCGCCAGCCTCACCGATCCCGCGCAACGCGACGCGCTGCGCTTCGAGCAGCGCGGCGGCATGCTGCGCAACATCCTCACGCTGCCGGTGCCGAAGATGGCCGGCAACTACGCGGGGCGGGTGCTGGATAGCTGCCTCGCCGCGGAGGGCATCGACGCAGGGCGCATCCAGGAGTGGATCCTGCACGCCGGCGGGAGGAAGGTGCTCTCGGAGTTGCAGTCGCGCCTGCGGCTGGGCCCCGAGGACGTGCGCTTCAGCACCGCGGTGCTGCGCGAGCACGGCAACTTGAGCAGCCCGTTCGTGCTCTTCGTGCTGGCAGCGGCGTTGCGTAACGGCGCGCCGGCGGGATTGTGGTGGATGTCCTCCTTCGGCGCCGGCTTCAGCTGCCACGGCGCGTTGCTCGAGGTCGCCTGAGGCGTAGATGCGGCACGCGCGCTGCGTGGAGCGCGAGTGGCTGGACGAGCTCCCGGCGGAGGATCCGCGCGCGGTGCGCTCGCGGCGCGACCTGGGACGCGTGAACGCGCTCATGTCCAATGCGCCCATCGTGGCGGGAGAGCTTCGCGCTTTCGCGGGAAGCTTGCGGCGCGTGGCCGAGATCGGCGCGGGCGACGGTACCTTTGCGTTACGCCTGTTGCGGGCGCTGCCGCGCCCTGCCGCCGCGGCCGAGATCGTGCTGCTCGACCGCCAGCCAGTCGTCAGCGAGCGCGTCGAGAAGGAAATCGCGGAGCTTGGATGGCGCGCCGCGTGGCGGCGCGCGGACGTATTCGAATGGCTGCGCTCCGACGATGCAGGGCACTGCGATGCCATCGTCGCCAACCTGTTTCTCCACCACTTCGAGGATGGTCCTCTCGCCGACCTGCTGCAGCTCGCCGCGAGCCGCGCGCGCCTCTTCGTCGCCTGCGAGCCGCGGCGATCGCGCCTGGCGCTGCTGGGCTCGCACCTGCTGGGCTTCATCGGCTGCAACGACGTGACGTGCCACGACGCCGTGGTGAGCGTGCGCGCGGGCTTTCGCGGGCAGGACCTCTCGCAGCTGTGGCCGGCAGCCGCCGCGCACGTGCTGCGAGAGCGCCCGCGCGGCCTGTTCAGCCACGGCTTCGTCGCGCGCGCGCCATGAATCGGGTCGACGCGCTGGTGATCGGCGCCGGGCCGGGCGGCTCCGCGGCGGCGCTCGGCCTCACGCGCGCCGGGCTCAAGGTCGCGATCGTCGAGAAGGCGGCATTTCCTCGCCTGAAGGTCTGCGGCGAATTCATCTCGGCCACCACGTGGCCCATTCTCCACGCGCTCGGCGCAGGCGAGACCGCGGCGCTCGCCGGCCCGCCCGTGCGCCGCGTGGGCCTCATGGCGGGTGCGCGCAACCTGAGCGCTGCCATGCCACATCCGCTGGAGGGCGAGGCATGGGGACGTGCGCTGCGGCGCGAGGTGCTGGATCCGTGGCTGCTCGCGCGCTGTGCCGCGGAAGGCAGCGAGGTGCTGCAGCCCGCGCGGGTGCAGTCGTTCGAGCGCACCGCGAAAGGATTCCGCGTGCGGGTGGAGCCGGACGCGGGTGACGCGCGCGAGCTCGAGGCGCGCTTCGTCGTGGCCGCCCACGGATCGTGGGAGCGCGCTCCGGCGCCGATGCCCCCGCCGCCGGACGCGCTCGACTCGGATCTCATCGGCTTCAAGGCGCGCTTCGAGGGTTCGCGCCTCCCGGCCGACCTGATGCCGCTGCTGCTATTTCCGGGCGGATACGGCGGCATGGTGCACGTGGACGGCGGGCAGGTGAGCTTCTCCTGCTGCATTCGCCGCGACGCGCTGAAGAGCGCGCGCGCCGCTCGGCCCGGGCTTGCGGCCGGCGAAGCGGTGCTCGCCCATGCGCGGCAGTCCTGCGGCACGCTCGACGACGCGCTCGCGGGCGCGTCGCGCACCACGCCTTGGCTCTCCGCGGGACCGATCCGCCCGGGCGTGCGCGCGCGCTTCGAGGACGGCGTGTTCCGCGCCGGCAACGCCGCCGGCGAAGCGCATCCGCTGATCGCCGAGGGCATCAGCATGGCGGTGCAATCGGCGAGCCTGCTGTGCGGCTGCGTGGCCGAGGCGGGCGAGCTCACCGACGCGGCGTTGCGGGATGCCGGAGAGCGATATGCGCGAAGCTGGCGGCACCATTTCGCCACGCGCGTCCGCGCCTCGCAGGCATTCGCGGCGCTCACGGTTCCCAAGCACGCCTGCCGCGTGAGCGTGGCGCTGCTCGCCCTGGTGCCGGCCGCCCTCACCCTGGGCGCGCGGTTCAGCGGCAAGGCGCGCGTGCCCGATCCCATCGGAGGGAATCCATGACCACGCTCGAGCGGTTGCGCGAGCTGCTGCATCGCGATTTCGGCCTCGCGCGCGAGAGCCTCGAGCCTGCCGCGACGCTGGAGAGCCTCGACATCGATTCGCTGCGCATGATCGAGATCGTCTTTTGCGTCGAGGAGGAGTTCGGCATCACCGTCGCCGCCGACGCGGCGGAGCTCAAGGCGCGCCTCGCGACCCTGGGCGACTTGGCGGCGTATATCGACGAACTTTTGGTAGCGGCTCCCCGGAGCCCTGCGTGAGGGTAGTGGTGACCGGCGTGGGCGCCGTTTCGCCCCTGGCGCTCGGCGCGCAGCCGTTCTTCTCGGCGCTGCGCGAAGGCCGCTCCGCGGTGGGCCGGCTCGACGCCGATCCCGCGTCACCGCTCGCTACTCGCATCGGCGCGCCGGTGCGCTACGACGTGGCCAGCCGCTTCGAGCCGGCGAAGCGCCGCATGCTCGACCGCGTGAGCCAGTTCGCGCTGCTCGCGGCAGCCGAGGCGCTCGGCCAATCCCGCGGCGCGCTCGAGGGCGTGGACCCGGCTCACGCCTGCGTGCTGGTGGGCACCGGGATGGGCGGCGCCGAGGCCACCGACGACGGCTATCGAACGCTGTACGGCGAGAAGTCCGACCGCATCAAGCCCTTCAGCGTGCTGCTGGCGATGAACAATGCGGCCGCGGCGTGGATCGGCCTCGAGCACGGCATTACCGGGCCCAACCTCACGTACTCGACGGCGTGCTCGTCATCGGCGGTGGCCATCGGCGAAGCCTTCCGCCGCGTCGCGCGCGGCGAGAGCCAGGTGGCGATCGCCGGCGGCGCCGAGGCGCCCCTCACCTACGGCACGCTGCGCGCGTGGGAAGCCCTGCGCACGCTGGCGAGCGAGGACCCGGCGGATGCCTCCGCATCGTGCAAGCCGTTCGCGCGTGATCGCAGCGGCCTGGTGCTGGGCGAGGGGGCGGCGATGGTGGTGCTGGAGCCGCGCGAGCGGGCGCTCGCGCGAGGCGCCACCATCCTCGCGGAGATCGTGGGCTACGGGTTGTGCACGGATGCGAGCCACATCACGCGGCCCTCGGTGGAAGGACAAGCGCGTGCCATGCGCCTCGCCCTCGAAGACGCGCGCCTGCAACCCGCGGACATCGGATATATCAACGCCCATGGCACCGCGACCGCGGCCAACGACCCGGTGGAGACCGCCGCGATCCGCGCGGTCTTGGGCGCGCGCGCGCACGACGTGCCGGTCAGCTCCACCAAGTCGATGCACGGACACCTGCTGGGCGCGGCCGGGGCGCTCGAGCTGGTCGCCGCCTTGGGAGCGTTGCGCGAGGGCGTGGTGCCGCCGACGATGCACCTCACGCAAGCCGATCCCGCGTGCGACCTCGACTACGTTCCCGGCAAGGCGCGCGCGGTGGCGGGACTGGAAGTGGTGATGTCGAGCTC
>DATLEL010000183.1:0-4583 GCA_035525255.1 Usitatibacter sp. | reverse complement strand
CGAGGACACCGCGACCGCCACGCGGTCGGCGAGCTCGCGCGTGTCCTTGCGCTCCTCGTCGGAGGCGCGGCGCGCGACGCGGTGGCCGATCACGATCGCACCGCACACCTCGCCGCGCCACGCCACCGGCTGCACGAACGCGCTCGCCATGCCGCGCTCGCTCACGTGGGCGAGGAACGCGGCCGGCGCCTGCACGTCGGAGAGCCCGACCCATTCGGCGCCCTGGGCGTCGCCCAGCCGCGTGCGATCCTCGCGCGAGAGCTCGTGGCGGCGCATGTCGGCTGTGTCGTCGCCCTCGCCGAGGAAATAGGTGCGGGCGTGGTCGTGGTCGTCGTGGTCGTAGAGCGTGAGGCTCACGCAATCGGCGCCGGTCACGTCGGCGAGGCGAAGCAGCACGGTGCGCACGACCTCCGCCGTGTCCTGGGTGGAAAGGATCAGGCGGTCGATCTCCGAGAGCGCCTTGAGGGATGCGAACTGGCGCCCCAGCATCAGGGACATCTGGTCGAAGGCGAGGCCCAGCGCGCCGAACTCGTCCTCGCGCGCGAGGTCGAGACGGGTGGTGAAGTCGTTGTTGGCGACGCCGCGCGCTCGCTCGGCGAGCCGATCCATCGGCTCGGTGATATTGCGCGACTGGCGGATGGTGACCCACGTCACGAGCAGCAGCGCCAGGAGCACCACCGGCACGAACAGGCGGCCGAACTCCGCCGCACGCGCGAGGTGATAGCTCTCGGGCTGCGCGGCGACGATGATCCAGTCCGGGGTGCCGAAGCCCGCGCGCATGAACTGCGTCCACGAGCGCGAGCGATAGGTCTCGCCGTCGCGCACCCAGCGCGTCTCGCCCTTCAGCGCCCCCGGCATCGGCGCCGAGCAGTACATCGGCGTCTTCCAGCGCTCCTCCATCACGCAGAAGTCGGTCGCCGCGGGCAGCTCGTCGGCCAGCCCCCAGAGAAAGTCGGGGCGCAGCTCCGCGATGACGTAGCTGCCCGCACGCGACGTATTCGCGCCGATGAGGTCCAGGCGCGGCATCGCGGTGCCCCCGGAGACCTGGACCACCGGCTGCCGCGCCGCGAGGCGGTCTAGCGCCTCGCGCTTGAGCGGGCCGAAGTGCGGCTCGCCCATCAGCGCCGCGCCCCGTCCCGCGGCGTCCATGACCCCGAGCGAAGCGAAGGCACGGCTCTCCAGCGAGCCCGGGTCCGGCGTCACGCCCTTGCCTCCCGCCGTGATGGCGAGCTCATGCGCCAGCTGCAACCGCTCGAACAGCGTCATCGCGTAGGTCTTCGCAGTCGCCTGCAGGCGCTGCTCGCCCTGCTGCTGCAGCAGCGTACGCACCTGCACCAGCGAAAGCGCCGCGATCACCGCGAGGGGCAGGAACGCGCACAGCACGAACAGCACGAAGAGGCGCCGCGAGACGCGGGTGCGAACGTAGCGGCCCAGCGCGCCGATCACGGATCGAACTCCGTCGCGGTACCGATGAATGCCCCGTCGCGCGCGCGCACGATGTCGTCGCGGCTGTTCTTGTTGGAGAGCTGCGCCGCGGTGAGCCCGTCGCGCCCGATGCTGTAGAGGTCGAAGTCGGAGTTGAGGGGAGCGAGCTTCTTGTCCTTTCGCGCCTGCCCGTTTCCCTTGGACGTGCGCAGGTTTAGGTACTCGTACGGGTAGCCCCAGGCATCGACGTTGGTTGCATAGCCCGCCTCGGCGAGGCTGTCCGGGAGTGCCCCCTTGCTCATCTCGAACTGGCGGATGCCCTTGGACATCTCGCCCACGGCGACGATGGTCTCCACCACGCGAGTGCGGTCGACGTAGCCCTGGTAGGCCGGGATCGACACCCACATCACCAGGCCGAGGATCAGCAGCACGATGCCGATCTCCACGGCGGAGAAGCCGCCGCAGCGCCGCAGGCGGCGATTCATGGCCTCGGCGAGTTTCACGGGCATGTGTTCGCCGCCGTCGCGAGCGTGGTCGTGCACGCGGAGGCCGTGGCCACGCAGGCAGTGACCTCGGAGACCAGCAGCTCGGTAAGGCCGGTGGTGCTCGACGACGTGGTCGAGGCGAGGGCGCGGATCTCGACGCTATCGAACGCAGGGGCCGTCATCGAGAAGCTCGCCAGGCCGCCGTCGCTGTTGCAGCCGGACTTGGTGATCGAGGCCACCTGGGTCGCGCCGTTGAAGAAGCGGAACTCGACTTTCTCGGTGAACGTGACCGAGAAAAACGCGTAGCTGCCGAAGTCCGCGAGCGTCACGGCGAACCTGCCCGCCGCCGACGGGAATTGCGCCTTGAGGTACTCGCCGCCGAAATTGGTCATGCGGTTGCTGAAGTTGCCGGCCACCCCGAAGCCCTGCACGACGGTGCCGTCGGAAAGCGTGGTGCTGTCGAGCGAGATGTTGTTCGCGGAAGCGCTGCCCATGAAAGCGGAGACTTGCACCGCGCCGAGATTCAGCGTGGAAACGCCGAGGTCCCCCGGCGAAACGGAGGTTTGGCCCAGGGCCGCCGCCGCGGTGACTGCGTTCAGGAGCGAGCTTCCGACAACCTGGTCTTCCCAGTCGCGCGCTGCGAGGCCCGCGCGCTTCACCAGGTCCGGCAACGTGCGATAGACCAGCAGGTCGTCGAAATGGCTTCCCGCCGTGGCCGCGGTTTCCGCATCGGAGAACTTGGTGATCTTGAAGGGCCCGGTCGCATTCAGGTTGTCGCGTTCGTCGCTGGCAGCGGAAGGCAAGTCGAGACGCGCGCCGGAAGCCGTGTAGCCTCCCAGGCCCGTGGCGCCGTGGCTCACCAGGACGTAGGCGACGTAATCACGGGCAACTCCCATATCGTTCAGGGACAGGCCCTTGCCCTCGAGGAACTTGGCGGCGCTGGTCGAGCGCAGCAACGGGTTCACGCTCGACACGCACAGCCCCCCGGCGGAGCCCGCGGTCGCGGTGGCGCTGCCGGTGCCGGGTTCGACGAGATCGCATTCGACCATGTTGATGCCGTTGGGCTGGGTGAAGCTTCCCTTGCTGCCGGTATAGACGCGATAGGAAAGCTTGCGTCCCCAGGCATCGTAGCCCGCTTCGATCTTGAGCCCCAGTGTCTGCCAGGGCAGCGTACCCGCGGGGAACGAGCACGTCGCCGCTCCGGGCGCGGGCAGCACCTCGAGGCCGGTCGTCGCGGTGGGATCGGCGGGACACGGCAGGCGCTTTTGCGCGGAAGCGAACTGGTCGAGGGCCTCGGCCGCGGCGGCGAGCGCCGTGGCGGTGTCGGCCTGGCTCGCGGTGCCCGCCTTCATGCGGCTCAGGGCAAAGGAAGCGATGAACGCAGTGAGGAGGATCGCCAGGATCACCACGACCACGGCGCCGACGGCGCCGGACTGCGCGCGCCTCAATGGGCCCGCGGGCCGATGCCCGCCTTCGATGCGACGGCTAGCACCGACGGTCGCGACACGATGTCGTCGAAATGCGCGTTGCCCGCGGTGGTGTTGGTGGAGTCGTCGACGTGGTAGGTGACGGTGTTGCTGACGAATGGCGCGCTCGCGTAATTCCTGAGCTCCTCCGTGCCGTCGGTCGAGCTGCTGGGCCCGAGGATTCCGGAGGACAGGTAGCCGCCGCCGCCCGATTCACCGTGGCTGATCAGGACATATGCGGCGCCGGTGTGGGGATTGGCTCCAGGATTCGGCTCCATGAGCACCACGCCGGCGATGTTGCGCACTTGCAAGCCCTTGCCTGCGCCGCCGTTACCCGTGAGAAAGCGCGCGGGTGCGGTGCAGCCTGCGACCGTAGCCGCCGCGCATGCCACCGTCGTTACGCAGGCATAGGGTGCCGCTGCAACCGCGTCCGCGCTTCCTGCGGGATCGCACGCGGTCATGTCCAGCCCGTTGTCAGCGCCCAGCAACGGGCCCACGCGGTAGGTCAGGCGCCGGTCCCAGCCGTCGGTGGCCTCGGCCTCGCTCAGGGCGATGGCGCGCCAGGGCACCACGCCATCCTGCTGCGCTGTGCAGCCGCCGGTCGCAGTGCGCGCGCCCTCGATGCCGGCATTGTTGTGCGCGGTGTCGAGCGTGCCGTCCGCGGGACACGGCAGGCGTTTACGCTGCACCACGAACTGCGCCAGCGCCACTTCTACTCCGCTCATACGCGTGGCCGTGAGCGAACGTTTCTGCGCGCCCACCACGCCCCGTGTCATCACCGCGGCCATGGCGATGACCACCGACACGATGAGCAGCACCATCACGACTTCGATCAGCGTGAAGCCGCGGGACGATCGGGCGTGTGGGGACATATTCATGGCGACGCCATGATACCGGGCGCCATGGGCGAACCGGCCATCGCCGCCGGGCGGCGGCGCGTTTCATTTGTCGCGCGGAAGCGGCCCGCGCGGGGCGCTCAGGCGTTGGCTGCCCGGCGTGCCCCGCCCAGGGAGGCGTGGGCAGTGTCGCTGCAGAGCGCCGCGTATCCCGCGGCATTGAGCGGGTAGGTCCGCAGCGCGCGGCAGCCGCTCTGGTTGTCGGTGAAGCGCTTGGCCCAGCTCTCGGGCTCGCCCAGGAACTCGTAGCTGCGCAGGCCCTGCGCCGCGGCGTGCCCGATGGCGTGGACCGTGAGGAGCATGTTCGGCAG
>DATLEL010000110.1:0-7727 GCA_035525255.1 Usitatibacter sp. | reverse complement strand
GCGCTGTGAAGATACTGATCACCGGCGGCGGCGGCTTCATCGGTTCCCGCGTCGCGCAGGCGCTGAAGGCGCGCGATGCTTCCGCGCAGGTGACATTGCTCGACCAGCAGTTCCCGCCCGGTCTCGAAAGGCAGTTCACCTGCATGGCGGGCGACGTCTCCTCGCCGGCGGTGCTCGAGAAAGCGCTCGGTCGCGACACCGACAGCGTCTATCACCTGGCTGCGGTGGTCAGCGGCGGCGCCGAGGCGGACTTCGACCTGGGCTACAAAGTCAACATGGACGGCACGCGCAACCTGCTCGAGGCCTGCCGCAAGCTGGCGAAGCCGCCGAAGGTCGTCTACGCGAGCTCGGTGGCGGCGTTCGGCGGCGCGCTTCCGGACGTGCTCGACGATTCAATCACGCCCGCGCCGCAAACTTCCTATGGCACGCAGAAAGTCATCGGCGAATACCTCGTCGCCGACTTCACCCGCAAGGGCATGATCGACGGGCGGTCGCTGCGGCTGCCGACGGTCGTGGTGCGCCCCGGCAAGCCGAATCTCGCGGCGTCTTCCTTCGCGAGCGGCATCATCCGCGAGCCGCTTGCGGGCGTGGCGGCGGAATGCCCGGTGCCGGATACGACCGGCGTGTGGATCCTGTCGCCGCGCCGCGTGGTCGAGGCCTTCTTGCACGCCCATGACCTCCCTTCGTCGGCGTGGCCCACGACGCGCGTGGTGAACCTGCCGGGCATCACGCTCACCGTACGCCAGATGATCGACGCCATGGGTGCGGTCGCCGGCGAGGAAGCCGTGTCGCGCGTGAAGTTCGTCCCCGACGCGCGCATCCAGGGCATCGTGAAAACCTGGCCCGTCCGCTTCCGCACTGAACGCGCCCTGGCGATGGGCTTCAAGGCCGACGCGGATTTCGAATCGATCGTCCGGGACCACATGGCGCTGTAGGTCGCCCCGGATGCCGCGCGCAGCTTCGTCGCCCCGGATGCCGCTGTTGCGGCAATAGTCCGGGGCCCAATTTCACATGCTGTCATTCATCGTCCCCGCCTACAACGAAGAGCGCCTCCTCGCCGCCACCCTCGAGGCCATCCACGCCGCGGCGCGCGAGCTGGGACTTTCCTACGAGATCGTCGTCGCCGACGATGCTTCCACCGATGCCACCGTGACGATCGCGCAAGCCGCCGGTGCTCGCGTCGTCACGGCGGAGCATCGCAAGATCTCTGCGACGCGCAACTCGGGAGCACGCGCCGCCATCGGCGACCGGCTGGTGTTCGTGGATGCCGACACGCTGGTGAACGCGACCGTGCTGCGCGCGGCGATGGCGGCACTCGACGCGGGCGCGGTCGGTGGTGGGGCCGAGGTCGACTTCGACGAGAATGCGCCGCGCTGGGGACATGCCACGATCCGCGCGGTCATCGCGTTCATGCGCCTCATGCGATGGGCGGCCGGCTGTTTCATCTTCTGCACGCGCGAGGCATTCGAGGCGGTAGGCGGCTTCGACGAGCGCCAGTACGCCGCGGAGGAGATCGTGCTCAGCGCCGCGCTGAAGCGCCGCGGCCGCTTCGTGATCCTGCGCGAGCGCGTCACCACGTCGTCGCGCAAGTTCGACTTCCATTCGCCGTGGCAGACCGGCCGCATGATGGTGCGAATGAGCCTGCGCGGTTTCGCCGGCTCCCGCCGGCGCGACCTCACCAGCTTCTGGTACGACGGGAAACGCTGAGCCTGGCTAGAGGATCTCGGCGTTGTCGGCGCCGGGGGCGGAGCAGACGCGCTGCGACAGGCGCTGGCCGTTGATCTTGATGGGGTTGGAGAGCACGCGCATGTCGGGGCGCGCGGGATGCGGCACGGCGCTGATCATGCGGTTGGTGCGCAGGAATGGGCTTTCCAGCGCCTCGTCCAGCTCGCACACCGGGGCGATGGGCAGCACGCCGCCCAGCAGCTTCAGCCAGTGCGCCGTCGGCTGCTTGCGGAATTCCACGTCGAGCGCGGCGGTGAGCGGCGCGCGGTTCTCGTTGCGTGCCTTGGCGGTGGCGAAGCGCGGATCGCGGGCGAGCTCGGGGCGGCCGATGGCGTCCAGCAGCGCGCTCCAGAATTTCTCCGTGAGGCACATCACGAACACCCAGCCGTCCGAGGTGGGCAGCGTCTGCACCGGCGCCAGCGAGAAATGCGCGCTGCGCGGCTGCCGGTCGGGCACGTGCCCCTCGTTCAGGTACCAGATCGCAGCGTAGCCCAGCTGGTGCAGCGCGGCGTCGAAAAGGCAGGTATCGACGTCGCAGCCCTTGCCGGTGGCGCGGGCATGCAGCAACGCGGCGAGCAGCCCCACCATGGCGGTGAGGCCGGTGGTGTGGTCGACCATGGAGGGCGCGCCGATCCGCGTGGGCGGCGCGTCGGGTTCGCCGGTGAGCGCCATCAGCCCGGCCTCGGCCTGCATCAGGTAGTCGTAGCCGGGCCACGAGGCGCGCTCGTTGTCGCGGCCGTAGGCGGAGATATGCACGCACACCAGCGAAGGCTTCAGCTTCGATAGCGCGGCGTAGTCGAGCCCCATCTTTGCCGGCAGGTCGCCACGCAGGTTGTTCATCACCACCTCGGCGGTCGCCGCCAGCTTCGCGAACGCCGCCTTGCCATCCTCGCTGCGCAAGTCGAGTGTCACGCTCTTCTTGTTCATGTTCCAGGTCTGGAAGTATTCGCTGTCGTTCTCGCCGAGGAAGAAGGGGCCGGTGCGTCGCGCCGGATCGCCGCCGATGGCGAGGTTCTCCACCTTGATCACCTCGGCGCCGAGGTCGGCGAGGAACATCGAGCCATAGGGCGCGGCGCCGAACTGCTCCACCGAGACGATGCGCACGCCGGTCAGGGGTTTCATGGGGAATCCTCGTGGTCTTCGTTGCGGATGCGGAAGCGCGTGTTGTGGCTGAAGCGATCGCTGGGATAAAGCGCCACGGTGGCCATCACCAGCCGGTCCCGCGCATCGAAATACTGGCGCGTCACGTGCAACGCGGGCTTGTTGGGCTGCGACTTGAGCACCCGCGCCTGGGCGCCGGTCAGCTTTGCGGCGACCACCTGCTGCACCACCTCGGCGATCTGCACGCCGTGGCGCCGCTCGACCAGCCGCAGCACCGGCTCGCGCGAGGATTCGATCCGGTCGATGACCTCCGAATGCTCGGGCCGCAGGTAGATATGCACCCAGCCGGCGGGGAGCGATTCCCCGGGGCGGAAGCGCAGCAGGGACACCCGCGCCAGCTCCTGGCCCGCGCGTGCCGCGATCTGCTCGACCAGATCCGCGCCGGCGATCACCGCTTCGTGCCCGAGCACCTTCATGCGCGTGGCCTCGCCGAACTGGATCACTTCCTCAAGCGTGCCGGCCCCCTGCATGAAGCTTGTGGGTGGTGCCTTGGCCCGCACCACGGTGCCGATGCCGGCGCGGGCGCTCAGCAACCCGCGGGTCTTCAAGTCGCGAAGCGCCTCGCGCACCGTGTGGCGGCTCACGTCGAAACGCACCTGCAGCTCGGCCTCGGTCGGAATGGCCTGCCCGACCTTGTAGCGCCCGGTGGCGATCTGCTCGGTGAGGTGGCGCGCGAGATTGACAGCCTTCGTCATGGCGGCTATTGTACGGACAAACGGACAAAGCCGTAAACCCCCTCCCGATGCCGATCCTGAATACCGACGAGGCCCTGCGCACGCGCCGCTCGGTGCGCGCCTTCCTGCCCACTCCGGTGCCGCGCGCGACGGTCGAGGAGCTGCTGGCGCTCGCTTCGAGGAGCCCGAGCGGCAGCAACATCCAGCCGTGGAAGGTGCGCGTCGTGGCGGGCGAGTCGCGCGTGCGGCTGAGCTCCGCCATCCTCTCGGCGCTGGATCGCGATGGCGCCGGGGCGCACAAGCGCGAATGGAATTATTACCCGGTGAACTGGCGCGAGCCGTTCCTCGCGCGGCGCCGCAAGATCGGCTGGGATCTCTATGGCCTCATGGGCATCCCCAAGGGCGACTTCGCCGGCACCGAGCGCCAGCGCCGACGCAACTACGAATTCTTCGGTGCGCCGGTGGGCGTCATCTTCACCCTCGACGAGGACCTGGAGATCGGCAGCTGGCTCGATCTCGGCATCTTCATCGGCGCGCTCGCCATTGCGGCCCGCGGCCGCGGGCTGGATACCTGTCCCCAGGCGGCGTTCGCGGATTTCCACGCGGTGATCCGCCGCGAGCTCGGGATCCCCGAAAACGAGATCATCATCTGTGGGATGGGCCTCGGATACGCCGATCCCGCTGCCCCCGAGAACCGCCTCGTCACCGAGCGCGCGCCACCATCCGAATTCGCCACGTTCGAGGGCTTCCGAACATGAAGGAAACGTTCGATATCGCGGTCCTCCCCGGCGACGGCATCGGCCGCGAGGTGATGGACGCATGCCTGGCACTGCTCGCAGCCGCGGAGAGCGCCGCCGGAGGCCCGACTTTGCGCTGCGTGAAGCATCCCGCCGGCGCGCAGTACTACCTCGAAAGCCGCGACGCATTGCCGAAGTCGACGCTGGAAGCCTGCCGCCGCGCCGACGCGATCCTCTTCGGCGCGATGGGCTGGCCCGACGTGCACTTGCCCGACGGCACCGAGATCATCCCGCAGCTCGACCTGCGCATGGCCTTCGACCTCTACGCCGGCGTGCGTCCCATCCGCTGGTTCCCCGGCCTGCCGAAGGTACTCGCCGACGAGCGCGCGCGCGACATCGACTTCGTGCTCGTGCGCGAGCAGACGGAAGGGCTCTTCTACGCGCGTGGGCGCGGCAAGGTGATCGACGACCGTGAAGCCTACGACACCATGCAGATCACCCGCGCCGGCACGGCCCGGGCCGCGGAGTTCGCGTTCCGAATCGCGGAGCGCCGCCGCGCGCGCCGCGGGCAGGCGCGCGTCACCTGCGTCGACAAGGCCAACGTGTTCACTTCGATGGCGTTCTTCCGCAAGGTGTTCGACGACGTGGCGGCGAAGCACGAGGGCATCGGGGCGGACCACGCCTACGTCGACGCGATGGCGCTGCACATGGTGAAGAAGCCGTGGACGCTCGACGTGATGGTCACCGAGAACATGTTCGGCGACATCCTCTCGGACCTGGGCGCCGGTCTCATCGGCGGCATGGGCATGGCGCCCTCGGCCGACCTCGGCGATGACCACGGGCTGTTCCAGCCCGCGCACGGCACGGCCCCGGACATCGCGGGACAGGGGAAGGCGAACCCGAGCGCCATGTTCCTGTCGGCGGCGATGATGCTCGACTGGCTTGCCGAGCGGCATGGCGACGCGCGGCTCGAGACGCGCGCGCGGCTGGTCGAGGGCGCGCTCGAGTCCACGCTCGCTTCAGGTGCGGCGATACCCATGGAGCTCGGGGGCCCGTCGAATTGCGCCGAGATGACGCGCGCCGTGATCGCGGCGCTGCCGGCCGCGTTGCGGAGGGTGGCTTGAGCTACGTCGTGACCGTGGTCTTCGGGGCGAAGCCCGAGCACCGCGACGATTTCCGCCGCGCGATGGTGGAAAACGCCACCGCCTCGCGTGAGCGCGAGCCCGGCTGCCGCCAGTTCGATGTCTGCGAAACCGCGGACGGCTCCGGGATCTTCCTCTACGAGGTCTACGATAGCGAAGCGGCGTTCAAGCAGCACCTCGCCTCGGACCATTACCTGCGCTTCAACGAACGTGTCACGCCCTGGATTGCCGATAAGCGCGTGCTTACCTATTCGCGCATTTCACCCTAGCCCCGAGCCCTCGTCCCTACTCATGCACATCCCGAAGAAAATGCTCCTCGTGGACGTCGCCGCGCGCGACGGCCTGCAGAGCCTGCCGAAATGGATCCCGACCGAGGACAAGGTCTGGCTGTGCGATCGCCTCACCGATCTCGGCGTCCCGGTCGTCGAGGTGGCGAGCTTTGCGCACCCGAAGGTCGTGCCCAACATGCGCGACGCGGAGGAGGTGTTCGCCCGCATCAAGCGCAAGCCCGGCACCGTGTACCGCGGCCAGGCGCCGAACGTGCGCGGCGCGCACCGCGCCATCGAGGCGAAGGTAGGCGAGATGCTCGGCCTCATCACCGTGAGCGAGACCTACACGCGCCACAACCAGAACATGTCCAACGAGGACGCGATCGACCAGAACATCCAGTCCTTCCGCCTCGCGGAGCGCGAGGGCATCCCGTTCGTGATGGCGCTGGGCATGGCGTTCTGGTGCCCGTACGAGGGGCTCATTCCCGACGAGGCGGTGGTCGACATGGTCGGCCGTTTCCGCAACGCCGGCATCAAGCGGCAATATCTCGCGGGCTCCATCGGCATGGAGGACCCGGCGCACGTGAACCGGCTGATCGCCACGCTCTACAAAAAGTATCCCGACATCGAGCTGGGCTTCCACATCCACAATCTCTCGGGCATGGCTACCGCCAACATCGTCGCCGCGATGGATGCGGGCGTGCATTGGCTCGAAGGCGCCATCTGCGGCATCGGCGGCGGCATGGCGATCCCGACCACCGTCGGCAAGGTCGGGAACTTCCCGCTCGAGGACCTGGTCGCCATGCTGGAGGAGATGGGCGTCGATACCGGCCTGAAGTCGAGCGAGGTGATTCGCGCGGCGCACGAGATCGGCAAGCGCCTCGCCATCGCGGTCGATAGCCACAGGGGCACCGGCTGCACGCGCGCGGACGTGATGCGCGCCGGCGCCGAAAGCCCGCACAATCCACAGGTCACCCATGCAGGAGGAGAACACAGATGATTTCGCGCATCGCACGCGCCTGGCTTGCCGCCACGCTGCTCGCATTCGGTACGCTCGCCCACGCCCAGGCCTATCCCACCAAGACGGTGAAGCTGATCGTGCCCTTCCCCGCCGGACAGGCGACGGACCTCGCGGCGCGAATCATCGCCGAGGCGCTGGCAAAGGAGTGGGGCCAGTCGGTGGTGGTGGAGAACATCGGCGGCGGCGCCGGCATTCCCGGCATGGTCACCGCGCGCGGTGCCGCGCCCGATGGCTACACCCTCGTGATGGGCACCAGCGCCGTGATGGTGGTGAACCCGGCCATCATGGAGAAGCTGCCCTACGACCCGTTGAACGAGTTCGTGCTGATCGGGCCGGTGTTCCGCAACCCGCTCATCATCGTTGCCAACGACAAGGCGCCCTACAAGACGCTGAAGGACCTGGTCGATGCGGCGAAGAAAGACCCCGGCAAGCTCAACTGGGGATACCCCGGCGCGGGCACGACACAGCACCTCACCGGCGAGCTCTTCAAGCAGGTCGCCGCCGTGGATATCCAGGGCGTGATGTACAAGGGCAGCGCGCAGGCGGTGCAGGACCTGCTCGGCGACCAGATCCAGCTTTCGGTGGACGGCATCGGGCCCAACCTGCCGCACATCAAGAGCGGCAAGCTGCGCGCCCTCGCGTCCACGGGCGAGCAGCGCTCCACGCAACTGCCGGACGTGCCGACGGTAGCCGAGCAGGGCTACCCCGGCTTCTCCGGCGAGGGCTGGGGCGGTGTGGTCGTGACCAAGGGCACCCCGATGGACATCGTGATGAAGGTCTCGCGCGACCTCTCGAAGGTGATGAACGACCCGGCGGTGCAGGAGCGGCTCACCCGCGCCGGCCTCGCGGTCGACAATATGCCGCGCGACCAGTGGATCACCTTCGCCCACAAGACCCACGCGACCTGGGGCGAGGTGGCCCGGCGGAACAACATCAAGGTGCAATGAGCGTAGCTTCTTCGCCCCGAATGACGCGCGCAGCTTCGTCGCCGCGGATGC
>DATLEL010000101.1:0-2684 GCA_035525255.1 Usitatibacter sp. | reverse complement strand
TACCGTCGCGAGGGGTAGGTGTCCGCGCGAATCGTCCTCAGCCTCGATGGCGCCATCCTCAAGGAGGTCGAGCTCACCAAGCCGGTGACCGTCGTCGGCCGCCATCCGGATTGCGACGTCGTCGTCGAGGACGGCGCGGTTTCGGGCCGGCACATGCTCTTCCGCGTGGTGAACGTGACCGTCTACGCCGAGGACCTCGCCAGCACCAACGGGACGCGCGTGAACGGCCTGTCCGCCCAGCACCAGGTGGTGCACCACCTCGACGTGATCGAGGTCGGCCGCCACAAGGTCCACTTCTTCGATTCGACCATGCTCGCCGGCCGCGTCGGCGGGCTCGAGAACACCGTGCTCACCGAGTACGAGCGCACCATGATGGCCGAGCACGTCGCGGCCCCGGCGCCCTCGGCTCTGCCGCCCCCGGCCGCCCGGGCGCGCGACGACGACCTCGATCGCACCATGGCGATCCCGCGCGACCCGGCGCTGCGCCTGGGCCCCGCCCAGGAGAGCGTGCGCACCGGCGCGGCCGATGCGCCCGGCAGCGCCGCCTTCTCGCTGAAGGTGGTGGCGGGCGAGCGTCGCGGCGACACCATCCCGCTGCAGCGGGCCAACACCATGATCGGCACGCCCGGGGGCGAGACCGCCCTGGTGGTGCGCCGCGGCGACACCTACTACCTCGCGCGCTTCTCGGGAAACCGGCCGCCGCGACTGAACCGCCGGGATCTCGGCCCCGGCACACATCCGATCGCACCGCAAGACGTGATCGATGTGGGAGGATCGAGCTTCGAAGTCGTTAAAGTGTGATCGCAGCCCCCAGGGCGCGACAGGGAGAAGAAGAAGATGACCCAAGCAACCACGGTCGCGCCCGGCGCGAAGGACGCGGCGCAGGCGGCTGACCTGCTGGTGACGGTCGCGTCGTCGCTGAACGAGCGGCTCGCGGTGACCGCGGATGAGCTCGCGCGCAGCCAGGCGTTGCTGCGCGAGGCCTCCGACGAGCTGATGACCGCATTTCGCGGCGCGGCCGACCGCATCGTCGCCGCGCAGCGCGCCGACAAGGGTGCCGACATGCCCGAGAACACCGAGTACGGCGTGGTCCTGGACCACCTCTACCGCGCCGTGCAGCACCTGCAATCCCACGACCTGGTGAACCAGCTGATCGACGCGCAGAAGCTGCGCGTGGACAAGATGCGCGAGAAATTCGCCGAGGCGCTCTCCATCGCCAGCCCGCCGGTGCCGCCGCCGGCCGAGGCGGGGCAGTGGATCGAGCGCTCGCGCGCGATGCTCGACTGCATCGTCGCCGGCATCCGCCAGATGGACGAAGACACCCGCAGCCCCCGCAGCGACAAGCGCGACCAGGGCAGCGTCGACCTTTTCTAGAGATCAAGGCACAAGCCCATGAAAACCATCCTAGCCGTCGACGACTCCGCCACCATGCGGGAGATGGTCGCCTTCGTCCTCGAGAGCGCGGGCTACCGCGTGATCGAGGCGGAGGACGGCGCCCAGGGACTCGACCGCGCCACCGCGCAGAGCGTGGACCTCGTCATCACCGACCAGAACATGCCCAACATGGACGGGCTGACACTGGTCAGGAGCCTGAGGGAGCTGCGCGACTACAAGAGCGTGCCGATCCTGCTCCTCACCACCGAGTCCTCGGACAGCATGAAGCAGCAGGGCCGCGCCGCCGGCGCCACCGGCTGGCTGGTGAAGCCCTTCGACCCCGCGACCCTCCTCGAGGTGGTGCAGAAAGTCCTGCGCTAAAGCCCGCTGCCATGCCGATCGACCTGAACCGCTTCATCGCCACCTTCTTCGACGAAGCCCAGGAGCACCTGGAATCCATCGAGGAGATGGCCATGGCGCTCGGCTCGGGCCGCCACGACCCGGAGGTGCTCAATTCCATCTTCCGCGCGGCTCATTCGATCAAGGGCGGCGGCGGCACTTTCGGCTTCACGCAGCTGGCCGAGGCGACCCACGAGATGGAGACGCTCTTCGACGGCCTGCGCAAGGGCAAGGGCACCGCCGACGACAACACCGTGCGCCTGCTGCTGGATGCCTGCGACGTCTTCAAGGCGCATCTCGCGCGCCTCAAGGCGGGGGAGCGCGGCAACGACCCGGCCATGGATGGCGTGCGGGCGCAGCTGATCTCGTTTCGCGCCAGCACGTCGTTCGCCGGGAATGTCGAATCCATCAAGCCCGCGAAAGCGGAGCAAAGCGAATCCTTCTTCGTCCCGATGAAGGATGCCAAGGACGGCGGCGAGGCGTTCGGGCTCTTCGACGACGAGCCCGCGAGCGTGGCCGCACGCGCCGAGCCGAAGGCGGACGAGAAGTTCGGCTTCTTCGAGGCCGCGCCCGGCACCGAAGGCATGGAGCACAACCGACGCAAGGGCGACTCTTCCTCGATCCGCGTGAGCGTGGAGAAGATCGACCGCATCGTGAACCTGGTGGGCGAGCTGGTCATCGCGCAGGCGATGATGCAGCAGTCGGTGGCTGCCATCGCGAGCCAGCAGGACGAGCATCTCACCCACAGCCTCGCGACGCTCGACCGCAATACCCGCGACCTGCAGCAGGCGGTGATGTCGATCCGCATGATGCCGATGGAATTCGTCTTCAGCCGCTTTCCGCGCCTGGTGTACGACGTCTCGTCGAAACTCGGCAAGCGCGTGCATCTGCGCACCCAGGGGCACGAGACC
>DATLEL010000099.1:0-4619 GCA_035525255.1 Usitatibacter sp. | reverse complement strand
CTTGGCCTCGGTCACGTCGTTCATGACGCCGACGAAGTGGCGCACCTCGCCGGTGTCGTCGCGCACCGGGGCGATGGAGTATTCGTTCCAGAAGAGCGTGCCGTCCTTGCGGTAGTTGCGCAGCACCGCATGGCCGCCGCGACGCTCGCGCAGCGCCAGCTGGATCTCCTGCACGCCCGGCTGGTCGCGGTCGGTGCCGAGGAGGAAGCCCGTGTCGCGGCCCAGCGCTTCGAGCTCGGTATAGCCGGTGATGCGCTCGAAAGCCGGGTTCACGTACTCGATCGGATGGCCGGCTTTCGACAGGTCGAAGATCAGGATCGCGTTGACGCTGGACTCGATCGCGCGGTTGCGCAGGTTGAGCGCGGCCTCGGCCTGGCGGCGCACTGTGATCTCGTCCTGTAGCGCGCGGTTCGCCCGCACGCGTGTCTGCTGCAGCTGCCAGCTGGAGCGTCCAAGGCCGCCCAGGAAAAGCACCAGCAGCAGGCTGCCGCCGAGGGCACGCCACAAGTGGGCCCGCGCACGTTCCTCCACCGGCGCCAGCTGCTCATCGCGCGCGAGGCCGACCACCACCGCCACGGGGAAGTCGAACAGCTCACGCGCCACGGTGTAGCGGTGCAGGCCGTCCCAGCGGCTCACGGTCGCTTCAGGGGGCTGCGCGGTATCGGGGCGGACCACGGACCCGTAGTCGGTGGCTTCACCGGTGATCACCGTCTCGCCGATGCGGCGCGCCCGGAATACTCCATCGGCGCCGAGGATGCCGAGGAAGCCACGCTGCCCCAGGCGCGAGGGCTCGTATCCGCTGACGAAGTACGCCGCACCCACGGTCACGATGGCGATGCCGGTGAAGCTGCCGTCCCGCGCCGAAAGCCGCCGCGCGAAGTGCAGCTTGGACTCGATTTCCGCGGAGAGCTGCGGGCGGCTGATCGCGATAACGTCGCTTGCCTGCAATCGCTGGAAGTAGTCGAGTCCGGCGACGCTTCCGGAGGGCGTGCCGCGGGTGGTCGCGACGACGTTGCCGTCGGCATCGGTGATGCTCACGACGAACAGCAGGTCCGGCAGCAGCAATCCCTTGTCCTTGAGCGCGGCGAGATCGATGCGCCCGGCGTTCGACTGGTGGGCGAACTGGATGAAGCGCAGGGTCTGGTCGATCTCGCGCAGCGCGCGCACCACTTGCGCTTCGTAGGTGTCGGCGTGCTCGAGGCTCGATGACGCGGCGGCCTTCTCCGCGACCGAACGCTCCAGCTGGATCACGTGCAGCGTGGAGCCCCAGATCACGCCCAGCAACACCAGCGCGATGAGCGGGAAGAGGACATGCGGCTCCCCGAGGCGGCCCAGGGCGCGGCGGAGGGAGGGGATCAGCGAATGCATGCGCCGGTTAGTTTTTTTTCTGCATGTGGTTGCGAGCGCTGGGAAAAATGCGCTTCGAAGCTGGACTTTAGCGAGCCTTCGGCACAACTTCTGTGACCTGGCTCACAAAGCCCTAGAATCACGCATTCCCCGGGCAAATCACGGAGTTACAGATGAAGCGTTCGTTTCCAGCCTTTCGCGTTATTGCCGCCGCCGCCGCCCTCGCCGCTGCCACTGCGATCGCCCAGCCGACCGCCGATCCTGCCGCGCCCAAGAAGGACGTCGTGAAGAAGGACGTGCCCAAGAAGGCCGCCGCGCCCAAGAAACCTGCCCCGCCCAAGGACACCACGTCCAGCAAGACCGCGGTCTCGAAGAACGTCACCATCTACAAGAACACCCCGCCCCCGCCCATCAAGGGGAAGGACGGCAAGGACATCCCCACCTCGCCCGACGCCTACGACGTCAGCTCCGCCGTCCCGAAGAAAAAATAATTCGGGGTCAGACCCCGAACTACGGCGGCATCCAGATGAGGTCGGTGACGCCGGGATCGATGCCGCGCTGGAAGAGCAGCGTGGTGAGCTGCCCACGGTGATGGGTTTGGTGATTGAAGAAGTGGGCCACCACCAGTCCCATGGGATAGCTGCGCGGCGCCGGGTCGACGATGCTCATGTAGGTGAGCTCGCCCTGCAGCTCGGCGTCGGTCACGGACTTCGCCCAGCGGGAGATCTCCAGGTCGGTGGCTTCACGCTCCGCGCGTAGCTGGTCGAAGTCCGCGTACAGCTCGTCCGCGAGGGAATTCACCTTGAACTGCGTGCCGGTAAAGCGGCTCATCCAGACGCGGTCGCCCAGCAACAGATGGTTGAGCGTGCCGTGGATGGACCTGAAGAACGCGCCGACATCCTCCTTGCGCTGCTCATCGGTCAGCCGCGCGCAGCTCCCGTAGAGGCGCTCGTTCATCCAGGCGCCGTAGCGCGCCATCGCCTGGACATAGGACGCGCGGATCACGACGGCTACGCGGCGAGCCGGTTCGAATGGATCACCATCCCGCCGTGCTCGCGCATGGCGTGGAATTGGATCTTCGGCCAGATCTCCTGGGCGGCGCGCAGCTCCGAGAGGTGCGTGTAGAGCACGGCGGGCGCGTCGACCACATCGTGCGCCACGCGATACGCGTTCGCATCGATGAAACGCTCCAGCTCCGCGGGCTCCGCCGCCGTCACCCAACGTGCAAGCCGGTATTGCGACGGCGTCATGCGCGCCTTGGCGGCGTACTCGCCCTCGAGGCGATGGGCCACCACGTCGAGCTGCAGCGGGCCGACCGCGCCCAGCAGCAACGCGCCGCCCTGCACCGGCCTGAACACCTGGATCGCGCCCTCCTCGCCCAGCTGTTGCAGCCCGACGCGCAGCTGCTTGTTGCGGATGGGATCGGCCACCTCGACGGTATGGAAGATCTCGGGCGCGAAGAAGGGCAACCCGGTGAACTGCAGCGTTTCACCCTCGGTGAGCGTATCGCCCAACTGCAGCACGCCGCGATTGGGGAGCCCGATGATGTCGCCGGGATAGGCATCGTCGAGCTCCTCGCGCCGCTGCGACAGGAACGACATCGCGCTCGCGGTCTTCACTTCCTTGCCGGTGCGCACGACCTTCAGCTTCATTCCCCGCTCGAAACGCCCCGAGCACACGCGCACGAACGCCACGCGATCGCGGTGCGACGGGTCCATGTTGGCCTGGATCTTGAAGACCACCCCGGTGAATTTCTCCTCGGTGGGGATGATGGCGCGCTGCACCGCGGGCTTCGAGCCCGGCGGCGGCGCCAGCTCGATCAACGCGTCCAGCACTTCGCGCACGCCGAAGTTGTTGATCGCCGAGCCGAAGAAAACCGGCGTCTGCAGGCCGCCGAGGAAAGCCTCGCGATCGAACGCCTGCGAGGCGCCCGAAAGCAGCTCGATCTCGCCCTGGGCACGCGTGAACGCATCGCCGAAACGCCCGACGTTCATCGGATTGCCGATGCCCTCGATCACTTCCTCGTCGCCGCCCGCGCGATCCTCGCCCGCCTTGAAGACGCGCATGCGGTCGCCGCGGATGTCGAATACGCCGCCGAAGCCCTTGCCCATGCCGACCGGGTAGGTGAACGGCACCGTCGGCATCTTGAGCACGCGCTCGATCTCGTCCAGCAGGTCGAGGGGCTCGCGGCCCTCGCGGTCGAGCTTGTTGATGAAGGTGATGATCGGCGTGTGGCGCGCGCGGCACACCTCCAGCAGCCGGATGGTCTGCGCCTCGACGCCGTTCACCGCGTCGATCACCATCAGCGCCGCATCGACCGCCGTCAGCACGCGATAGGTGTCCTCGGAGAAGTCCTGGTGGCCGGGCGTATCGAGCAGGTTGATCACGTGGCCGCGGTACTCCATCTGCATCACCGAGCTCGCCACGGAGATGCCGCGCTGCTTCTCGATCTCCATCCAGTCCGAGGTCGCATGGCGTGTGGCTTTGCGCGCCTTCACGCTGCCGGCGATGTGAATCGCGCCCGCGAAAAGAAGGAGCTTTTCGGTGAGGGTCGTCTTGCCCGCGTCGGGGTGCGAAATGATGGCGAAAGTACGGCGGCGGGAAGCCTCGCCGGCGATCGGATTTTGCGTGCTCATTCGGTGATTTTACGTTAGGCTGCGCTCGTCATACGAACAGGGAGAACCAGAACCATGACGCTGCGTTTGCCGACATTCGTGCTGGGCCTCCTGCTCGCCGGCGCCGCCGCTGCCGCGCCATTGCAGCAAACCGAGACGCTCAGCGTCGGCCCCGCGCCTGGGACCCTGGCCATCGACGCGGTGAGTGGGCGCGTGATCATCGGCAGCACCGCTTCATCGCGCGGGGGATCCGCGTCCCTCGCGGTGCTGGAGCGCAGCGGCAAGCTGACCACGGTCGCTACCAGCTCGGGCACCCTCGACGTCGCCGTCAGCTCCGCACGCCGCAAGGCGGTGGCCGCCCTCGACTGGGACGGCACCGTCGCGATCGTCGATCTCGACACCCTCGCCACTACCTCCCTCGTCGCCGGCAAGCGGCCCTCGAAGGTGATCATCGACGACCGCGCCGGCGTGGCCTACATCGTCGGCAACGACATGCAGATGGACATGTCGACCGGCTGGCCGACCGCGACCAGCACTGCCTACGTGTCCGTCATCGACCTCGCCACGAATGCGGTGCAGACGTATTCGATGGGTGGATACGCGCCCGTGGATGGCGCCCTGAGCCCGGACGGCAAGCGCCTGTACGTGATCGGCAAC
>DATLEL010000091.1:0-10599 GCA_035525255.1 Usitatibacter sp. | reverse complement strand
CCCACGTTCGGCGGCTTCGCCTTCCGCCTTGCGGCCACTGCGAACGAGCGCAAGAATGATCCCGTCAACGTCGACGCCAAGGATTACGGCGCGAACGTCACCTTCTCCCGCGGCCCGATCTACCTGTTCGCTGCGTACGAGGAGCACAAGGAGAACAACAACGGTAACGCCTTCGGCCAGATCATCGTGCAGCCGCCGGCGACGGGCCAGACCGCCGGTATCGCGGGCTACGAAGAGAAGGGCTACGCCGGCGGCGGTTCGTTCGTCATCGGTCCGGTCAAGCTTGGCGCCCAGTACCAGGAGTACAAGAAGCACGGCGCCACCGCTGCTGTCTCGCGTTCGAAGCAGAAGGGCTGGATGGGTAACGTGGTCTTCACGGCCGGAAACAACCAGTTCATCTACCAGCACATGGAGTCCAAGGACGGTCGCCTCAACACGGCAACGACCGAAGAGCCGGATTGCAAGAGCGATTCCCTGGGCTACAAGTACAACTTCTCGCGCCGTACGTCCTTCATCGCCCACTACGTGGACGTGAAGAACAACTCGACCGCGGCCTGCAACTTCGGCTCCAACCGCCTCGCGGCGGGCGCCGGGTTGGATCCGCGTGGCTTCGCAGTAGGCTTCCTGCACAACTTCTGATCGCAGGACTGGCATCATGAAGGGCGCGGCAACTGCCGCGCCCTTTTTCATTTCCATGACCCGTTTCATCGACCAGTTGCTCACCGCCGCAGATGAGGGCCTGCGCACTCTCGCGGGGGCCGTGTCGCCCTCGCGCCCGATGCCGGGCGAGGGCAGCGCTCCCGGAAGCGACGCCACGCTCTCGGCCGGCCTGATGCGCGTCAACCACTCCGGCGAGATTTGCGCACAGGCGCTCTACAGCGGACAGGCGCTTTTCGCCCGTGGCGAGCAGGTACGCGCGGCGCTGCGTACGGCCGCTGCCGAAGAGCGCGACCACCTCGCATGGTGCCGCGCGCGGTTGCGGCAGCTGGAAGCGCGTCCCAGCTTGCTCGATCCCCTCTGGTATGCGGGATCGTTCGCGCTCGGTGTGGTGAGCGGCGTGGCCGGGGACCGTTGGAGCATGGGCTTCCTCGAGGAGACCGAAGCGCAGGTGGAACAGCATCTCGACGGCCACCTCGCGCGGCTGCCCGCGGATGACTATCGCAGCCGCGCGGTGCTCGAATGCATGCGCGACGATGAGCGCCGCCATGGATCGATGGGGCATGCGTTGGGAGCCGCGCCATTGCCGCTTCCGGTCAAGGCGGCAATGCGGCTTGCATCGCGCGTGATGACGCGCACCGCCTACTGGGTCTGAGCTAGGCCTCGCGGATCTCGAAGTCGAACGTGATCTCCGCCATCTTCGCCAGCATGATGGTGGCGGAGCAGTACTTCTCCTTCGACAGCTTGATGGCGCGCTCCACCTGCGCGGGCGCGAGGCCCTTGCCGCTCACGATGTAGTGCAAGTGGATCTTCGTGAATACCTTGGGGTCCTCGGCGGCGCGCTCGGAGTCGAGCTCTACCACGCAGCCGGTGATCGGCTGCCGCGCCTTGCGCAGGATATGCACCACGTCGATCGCGCTGCACGCCCCAGTGCCCATCAGCACCAGCTCCATGGGCCGTGCGCCGAGGTTCCTGCCGCCCACATCGGGCGCGGCGTCGACGACGACCGCGTGGCCGCTGCCGCTCTCCGCCACGAACGTCATGCCCTCGACCATCTGCACGCGCGCTTTCAGGCCACGTCCTCCGCAGGCACGTCGAGCCAAACCTTGATCAGGTTCCAGCCCACGGCGAGCAATGCGGGGCCCACGAAGAGGCCGATGAACCCAAACGCGATCGCGCCCCCGAACACGCCGAGCACCACCAGCAGCATGGAAAGATTGCCCGCGCGGCTCATCAGGATCGGCTTCACGAAGTTGTCCACGGAGCTGATCACCGCCACGCCGTAGACCACCATGAAGATCGCCCAGCCCGTCTGGCCGTGCATGTACAGCCAGACCGCGGCGCCGCCCCAGATCAGCACCGGCCCCATGGGCACCAGCGACAGGATGAACGTCATAGCGGCGAGCAGCATGGCGCCGGGCACGCCCGCAATGAGGAATCCCAGCAGCGCGACCGCCGCCTGTGCGAACGCCGTGCCGATGAGTCCGTAGACCACGCCCTTGACGGCGCCCTGCGCCGTGGTGACCAGCAGCGCGCCATGCTCAGGCCCCGCAAGGCGCACCACCCCGTCCACCAGCAACTGCTTCACGCGGTCGCCGTCGCGATAAAAGAAGAACGCCACGAAGAGCGCGATGAGGATCTGCAGCAGCCCCTGGCCCACCAGGCCGCCCATGGCGACCAGCATGGTCTTGGCGGGATCGGCGAGGCGCTTGCCGAGCGCGACCAGCTCCTCGCGGCTCGCGAGCAGCAGCTGCCAGTAATCGTTGAGGGCGGTACCGACCAGCGGAAGGTTGCGGATGAACGACGGCAATTCGAGGTTGCCCCCGCCGTCGAGCAGCCCTCGCGCCGCTTCCACCACGCTCGCCGAGTGCACGATGAGGCTCTGGGCCGCCAGCGCGACCGGCAGCGCGAGTGCCACCACCATGACGAGCACCAGCACCAGGGCGGCCAACGAGCGGCGTCCGGACCAGCGGTCCCGCAGCCAGGCAAAAGCGGGCCAGGTCGACAGCACCAGTACGCCCGCAAACAGGATGGCTCCCATGAACGGCAGCAGGACCAGCACGCAGCCAAAAACCAGCAGCGCGACGGCGGCGATCCGGGCGTATTGCTCGAACCGGTTGGTTTCCATTGGGAGGCGGGGGGCCTGGGAGACGCGAAACCGCGATTCTAGCCGAGACGCGGTTTGACACAAAGTGATGATTTGCCTATAATTTCGCTTCGCATCGCCCCCAAACAAAGCGGCCAAAGTATCGGCAGTCCTCGCGACTCCCGGCACCCAGTGCTGCGTATACATAGGAATTCACCATGAAGACCTTCTCGGCCAAGGCCGAAGAAGTCCGGCGCGACTGGTTTGTCGTCGACGCCACGGACAAGGTCCTCGGCCGGCTCGCGGCTGAAGTGTCGCGGCGCCTCCGGGGCAAGCACAAGCCCGAATTCACTCCGCACGTCGACACAGGCGACTACATCGTCATCGTGAACGTGGAGAAGATCCGGGTCACCGGGGCCAAGGCTACGGACAAGAAGTATTTCCGCCACTCCACATATCCCGGCGGTATCTACGAGACCAACTTCAACAAGCTGCAGCAACGCCATCCCGACCGGGTGCTCAAGCTCGCGGTCAAGGGCATGCTGCCGAAGGGACGCCTCGGCTACGCGATGATCAAGAAGCTGAAGATCTACGCGGGTCCCGAGCATCCCCATACGGCGCAGCAACCCAAAGCCCTCGAGGTCTAAGGAGCGATCATGATCGGCAAGTACAACTATGGAACCGGCCGCCGCAAGAATGCGGTCGCGCGTGTGTTCATCAAGCCCGGCAAGGGCGACATCACGGTGAACGACAAGCCCGTCGACGTCTTCTTCTCGCGAGAGACCGGCCGCATGATCGTGCGCCAGCCGCTGGAGCTCACCAACCACGCCCAGACGTTCGACATCAAGGTGAACGTGTTCGGCGGCGGCGAGTCCGGGCAAGCCGGCGCGGTGCGCCACGGAATCACCCGCGCACTGATCGAATACGATCCCACGCTCAAGCCCACCCTGTCGAAGGCGGGGCTCGTCACGCGCGATGCGCGCGAGGTGGAGCGCAAGAAGGTGGGCCTGCACAAGGCGCGACGCCGCAAGCAGTTCTCGAAGCGATAAGGCGGATCACGCTGTACCCAGGAGCCCACATGCACAAAGCCGCCTCACAGCGGCTTTGTCGCTCTGGGATTTCGTAGAACGTCGCCTGCAGGAGTCGGGATGGTCAAGGTCGGAGTCGTCGGCGGAACCGGTTACACCGGCGTGGAGCTGTTGCGCATCCTCGCGCAGCATTCACAGGTGGAAGTGGTGGCGATCACCTCGCGTGCCGAGGCCGGCGTGAAGGTGGCCGACTATTTCCCTTCGCTGCGCGGCCGGTATGACCTCGCCTTCTCCGACCCGGCGAGCGCTCCCCTCAAGGGTTGCGACCTGGTGTTCTTCGCGACGCCCAACGGCGTTGCGATGAGCCAGGCGCGCGGCCTGCTCGACTCCGGCGCGCGCATCGTCGACTTCTCCGCCGACTTCCGGTTGAAGGACCGCGCCACCTGGGAGAAGTGGTACAAGGTGACGCATGCATCACCGGAGCTGTTTTCGGAAGCCGTCTACGGGCTGCCGGAGATCAACCGCGAGCGCATCCGCAAGGCACGGCTGGTCGCGAACCCGGGCTGCTATGCGACAGCAGTGCAGCTCGCGATGCTTCCGCTGGTTGAGACGGCGTTCGTCGACCACACGCATTTCATCGCCGACGGCAAATCCGGCGCGAGCGGAGCCGGCCGCAAGGCCGAGGTCGAAACGCTCCTTTCGGAAGCGGGCGACAACTTCAAGGCCTATGCCGTCAAGGGTCATCGCCACCATCCGGAGATCCTGGAGAGCCTCACGTCCCTCGAGGCCACGAGCGGCCGTGACGTCGGGCTTACCTTCGTCCCACACCTGCTGCCGATGATCCGCGGCATCCTCATCACGCTGTACGCACGCGTGACCAAGGACACCGATTTCCAGTCGCTCTTCGAGAAGCGTTACGCGAGCGAACCCTTCGTCGACGTGCTGCCTCCAGGCTCGCAGCCGGAAACTCGCTGGGTGCGTGGCACCAACCAGTGCCGCATCGCGGCGCACCGCCCGCTCGATGGCGATACGTTGGTGGTGCTGGCCGTCGAGGACAACCTGGTCAAGGGCGCGGCGGGCCAGGCGGTCCATAACATGAACCTCATGTTCGGCTTCCCCGAGACGCAATCGCTCGACCAGCTGGCCGTGGTGCCCTGATGCGGGGAATCGCCCGCCGATTGCGCAGCAGCTTCAGCATCGGCTCGTCGCGGATGGCGATCCGCTCGCAAATGGCGTGGTATTGGCGCTGGCTGCTGAACCTGTTGCTGATGGTCGCGGTGGCGACGGTCGTGTGGTGGCTGGTGCAAAACAGCTACCGCATCACCGGCGTCAGCTTCGAGGAGGCGCGGCAACACATGGATTCACTCGGGGCCGAGAACACCCGCATGAAAGGCGAGCTCGAAGTTTCGCGCGGCACGCTGGTCGAGCGCGACCGCCAGCTGCAGATAGAGAAAGCCGCACAGGGAGAGCTCGCACGCACCGTGCGGCAGCTGCAGGAAGAGAACGCAGCCCTCAAGGAGGACCTCGGCTTCCTGCGCAAGCTGATGTCCTCCGGCGGCGCGACACCCGAAGGCGTGGGTGTATCCGACCTCAAGATCGAGCGTGATGGGCGCCCCAACGAGTTCCGCTACCGCATGCTTCTCACCCAGGGCGGCCAGCGGAAACAGGACTTCAGGGGACGGGTCCAGGTGGTTGCCCGCGTGGCCCAGGGGCCGGCCACCTCCACGGTCACCTTCCCGGATCCCGCGGCGGGCGAGACCGCCGGCAGCTTCGAATTCCGCTTCTACCAGAAGGTGGAAGGCCGGTTCGTGATTCCCGATGGCGCGACGCTGAAAAGCGTGGATATTCGGATACTTGCGGTTCCCGGGGGACAGGTTAAACTGTCCCGAACGATCAATATGCCTTAGGGAGGCTTATATGTTCGGCAAGACAAACAAGCCCAGCCCGATCGACAGCCTGATCGGCGCCGGATCGACGATCGAGGGAAACATCAGCTTCACCGGCGGCCTGCGGATCGACGGCCACGTGAAGGGAAATGTGCGGGCTACGGGCGCCAAGCCGGGCACGCTGGTCATCTCGGAGCTCGCAAAGGTCGAAGGCGAAATCGATGTGGCCCACGTAGTCATCAATGGCACCGTAGCGGGCCCGGTTCGCGGCGCGGAGTACGTCGAACTCCTCCCCAAGGCCCGGGTCACAGGCAATGTCTCCTACAAGTCGATCGAGATCCACGTGGGAGCCATCGTGATGGGCCAGCTGGTGTATGAAAGTCCCCAGAAAAGCGACAAGGTCGTCGAGTTGAAATCCGCATCCGGCACCACCACCTGATCAGCGGATACCCGGAGAAATACGAATGAATGATATGGCCACCGCGATGCCCGACCCGCTTGTCTTCACCGAGAGCGCCGCCAACAAGGTGAAGGCGCTGATCGAGGAAGAAGGCAACAACGAGCTCAAGCTGCGCGTGTTCGTGACCGGCGGCGGCTGCTCGGGCCTGCAGTACGGATTCACGTTCGACGAGGTCGCCAACGACGACGACACCGTCATGCAGAAGAACGGCGTGAGCCTGTTGATCGATCCGATGAGCTACCAGTACCTGGTGGGGGCCGAGATCGATTACACCGAGGGACTCGAGGGCGCCCAGTTCGTCATCAAGAATCCGCAGGCGTCGTCCACCTGCGGCTGCGGATCGTCATTCAGCGTCTGACCTGAGTTCCAGCAGGATCGAAGGGGAGCTGCGGCTCCCCTTCGTGCTTTCAGGCCGGGTAGATTGCTCCCAGCACACGCGGCTCGCGCGCCCCGGTGACGGTAGTGAGATCGACCGGCTCGCGGCGCACGCACTTCATCGCAAGCCACGCGAACGCCATCGACTCCACGTGCGCCGTGGGGACCCCCAAAGAGTCGGTCGACGCGACGGGACGTTTCCCTGCGATCGCGCGGATTCGCTCCACCAGCCAGCTATTGCGCGCCCCCCCGCCCGCGAGATAGATCTCGTCGGTCCCGGGGCAGAAGCGGTCGACTGCGCCGACCACCGCATGCGCGGTGAAATCCGTGAGCGTTGCTTGCACGTCGGCGGTGCGGTAGTCCGCGGGCAAGCGCTCCTGCAGCCACGCGTGGCGAAAGAGCTCGCGACCGGTGCTCTTGGGAGGCGCCATGCGCAGGAATGGCTCTTCCATCAGGCGCTCGAGCAACGCAACATCGGTCCTCCCCGCGGCGGCCCAGCGCCCGTCTTCGTCGAATTGCGCCCCGATGTGGCGGCGGGCCCAGCCGTCCAGGAGCACGTTGCCGGGGCCGCAGTCGAAGCCTAGGGTGCGGCCCTCTGCGGGAAGCCAGGTGATGTTGCTGATGCCGCCGATGTTCACCACGACGCGCGAGCGCGAGCGATCACGAAACACCGCCTCGTGAAAGGCGGGCACCAGCGGCGCTCCCTGGCCGCCGGCAGCCATGTCGCGCCGGCGGAAATCGGCGACGACGTCGATGCCGGTGAGCTCCGCAAGCCGCGCGGGATCATTGAGCTGGATGGTGAAGCCGCTCTCCGGGCGATGGCGGACCGTCTGCCCATGGCAGCCGATGGCAGTGATCGATTTCGCGGCAATGCCGCCCGCGGCGATGACCTCATGGACGGCGCGTCCGTAGAGGCGCGCGAGCTCGATGGACACGGTTCCCGCGAGATCCAGTGAGTCGCTGCCCGGTTCGCTGAGGACCAGGATTCGCTCGCGCAGGTCGGCAGAGAAGGGCACGGTGGCGAACGCGATGGTGCGCGGCGCGTGCGCGGAAAAATCCACCAGCGCGGCATCGGCGCCGTCGAGGCTCGTGCCCGACATGAGCCCGACGAACAGGGATGACACGTTATTCGAAGCGCGCGTTGGAGACGGCGCTCACGCGCTCGATGGTGGAGCGGGCATCGTTGGCGATCGCCTGGAATTGTCCCTTCAGGCGCTGCGGCACCGGCTCCGCCTTGGGAAGCGCGACCCGCATCGGGTCCTGGTGGATCCCCGCCATCTTGAATTCGTAGTGCAGGTGCGGTCCGGTCGCGTAGCCGGTGGAGCCGACAAACCCGACGGGATCTCCCTGTCTCACGCGCGCGCCCGCGCGGATGCCGCTCGCGAAGCCGGAGAGGTGCGCGTAAAGGGTGGTGACGCCGCCACCGTGGCGGATTTCGACGGCGTTGCCGTACCCCCCGCGACCGCCCGCGGCGACGACGTGGCCGTCGGCGGTCGCGATCACGCGTGCGCCGCGAGGTGCCGCGAAGTCAACGCCGGTGTGCGCGCGCCAGTTGTTGAAGATGGGATGGAAGCGCCCGCCGAAGCCCGAGCTCACACGCGAGAACTCGACGGGCGAGCGCAGGAACGCCTTGGCCCGGCTGCTGCCATCGAGCGAGTAATACGCGTCGCTGCCGTCGTCGTCCTTGAACAGCACCGCCTCGAACGCGCGGCCCTCGTTCACGAACTGCGCGGCGAGGATGCGGCCGGGTGCCACCAGCGCGCCCGACTCATAGATCATCTCGTACACCACGGAAAAGCGGTCCCCCCGCCGCAGGTCGGTGTGGAAATCGATGTCGGTTGCGAATACGCGCGCCAGTTGCATTGCGATGGCATCGGGAATGCCGGCAGAGTCCGTCGCGGCAAAAAGGGAGGAGCGGATGGTTGCGCTCTTGTAGATCAGGCGCGGCGGCTCGACCACTGCGCGTTGGCGCGCGGTGAATCCGCCACCAGCGTCCTGGACTTCCAGCAGCGAGGCATTGTTCACGAAGTAACGCAGCGCGAGCAGGCGGCCATCGGCGGCGGTCTCCGCTTGCAGCATTCGGCCCGGCACGAGCTGGCGGAAAAGCGTGCGGCCGGTGCCGTCGCGGCGGAGGAATTCCATCGCCTTCGCGTCGTTCACGCCGAGGCGTTCGAAGAGTGCGGCCACGGTATCGCCCCGAAGGACGCGTTCCTGGCTCAGGAAACGCTGGTCATCGAGTGCGACGGACTGGATATCCGGCAGCTCGACGGCCTGGCTGACCAGCTCCTGCGACTCATGGCCAACACTTGTGGTCGGCGCGATCCCAAAGGCCGCGACCAGGGTGAGGGCCGGCACCACCAGCAGGGCGACACCCGCCGCCAACCGGCGGCCAAGCCCGGGCTTGGCGGGTCGCTGCGCTAGAATGTTCGCTTTTTGCATCGTGGCGTGCCCAGTCGGAACCGTCTTTTGCAGCATAGCAGAATAGAGCCCCCGAACGCCTTAAAATGGAATTAAATCAATGACTCAGTCCATGGACCTCGAAACGATCGGAAGAGGGGTGGACGAGCTCATCGTCGAGGCCGACTTGCTGCGCAAGCTTGCCAAGGGCAAGCCCCTGCGGGTGAAGGCGGGCTTCGATCCCACGGCACGCGATCTCCATCTCGGGCACACGGTGGTGCTCAACAAGATGCGTCAATTCCAGGACCTGGGCCATCACGTGATGTTCCTGATCGGCGACTTCACCGGCATGATCGGGGACCCGAGCGGCCGCAACGTGACGCGACCGCCCCTGACGCCGGAACAGATCGCCGACAACGCCGAAACCTACAAGGCGCAGGTGTTCAAGGTGCTCGACGAAAAGCGCACCGAGGTGATGTTCAACTCGACGTGGTGCTCGCAGTTGGGCTCCGACGGCATGATCAAGCTTGCGGGCAAATACACCGTGGCCCGCATGCTGGAGCGCGACGACTTTTCCAAGCGTTTCGCCGAGCAGCGCCCGATCTCGATACACGAGTTCCTCTATCCGCTGGTGCAGGGCTACGACTCCGTCGCGATGCGCGCCGACGTCGAACTGGGAGGCACCGACCAGAAATTCAACCTGCTGGTGGGGCGCGAGTTGCAGAAGGACTATGGCCAGGAGCCGCAGGTCATCATCACCATGCCGCTGCTCGAGGGGCTGGACGGCGTGAACAAGATGTCCAAGTCGCTCGGGAATTACGTCGGTATCACCGACGCGCCGGCGGACATGTTCGGCAAGCTCATGTCCGTATCGGACGAGCTGATGTGGCGCTACATCGAGCTGCTCTCCTTCGAATCGCTCGCTACGGTGGCCGAATGGAAACGATCGACCGACTCGGGTGGAAATCCTCGCGATGTGAAGGTGCGCTTCGCCCAGGAAATCGTCACGCGTTTCCACGATCGCTCCGCGGCCGAAGCGGCGCTCGAAGATTTCGAGGCGCGCTTCCGTCATGGGGGAGTGCCTGACGACATGCCTGAGCACGCGGTCCCGGCACCCGGCGACGGCATTCCCATCGCGCAAGTCTTGAAAAGTGCCGGCCTGTGCCCATCTACTGCCGACGCGTTGAGGATGATCGACCAGGGTGGCGTCCGCGTCGACGGTGAAAAGATCGCCGACAAGTCGTTGCGGCTCGCAGCGGGTGGGACCCACGTGATCCAGGTCGGAAAGCGCAAATTCGCCCGTGTGGTGCTGAGCCGGGCGCCGTAGGCAGGCAGGGAAGTTTTTCCTTGCCACGGGGTCACCAAAACCCGTATAATCGTTGGCTCTGCTGATCACTCACGCGCCGGTAATTCTCGGCCGGGTCGGCATCGCTCTTTAACAAGTTACAGCCGATAGAGGTGGGTGCTGGGTGCGCTTGGCCCGAGGGCTGCGGTATGGGTCCGGAGGCGTCTAAGTGATACGCAGTACTTGCTTTGGATCCATGTGATTCTTTGTGAGTTGTAGCAAAACTGGATTGAACTGAAGAGTTTGATCCTGGCTCAGATTGAACGCTGGCGGAATGCTTTACACATGCAAGTCGAGCGGCAGCGCGGGGCAACCTGGCGGCGAGCGGCGAACGGGTGAGTAATGCATCGGAACATGTCCATGTC
>DATLEL010000077.1:0-8130 GCA_035525255.1 Usitatibacter sp. | reverse complement strand
CGCGGTGTTGGTCGCCGTGCCGGCCGAGGCGGGACGAACCACGACCTTCACGGTGCGCGAGGCGTTCACGGCGAGCGAGCCCACGTTGCACGTCACCGTTCCGCCGGCGCGCGTGCATCCCTGCGACGCCCACACGAACGTCGAGCCGGCGGGAAGCGTGTCGGAGACGTTGACGCCCGTGGCGCCGGCGGGGCCGTTGTTGGTGACCGTCACGGTGTACATCACGTCCTTGCCGGTGCCGCCAGCCGACGGGGCCGACTGCGTGATCGCGAGGTCGGTGCTACCGGTGGGCGCGCCCGCTTCGCCGTACTTCACCAGGTAGAGCGCGCCGGGCGAGCTGCCGCTCACGACGCCGAGGACGATCGGGCCGCTGCCGGTCGCGTTCACGGAGTAATTGCGCACCCCATCGTTGCCGGCGGTTTCTTCGGCGCGCCACAGGATGCGCCCGTCGCCGCTCGCATACTTGATGGTGAACTCGCGGGGCGGATTCAGGTTCATCGTTCCCGATACGATGGGGTTGCCGGCCGCATCGAGCGTAATGGCCCCGCCCGATGTGTAGGTGGACGGATCGACCAGCACGTTCCTCCACAGCAACGCGCCGTCGGGAGCTGCCTTGATGGTGAACACGTCCGCATCGCTGTCGAAGCCGACGCGCGTACGGCCGGTCGCATAGACGTTGTTCCCCGCGTCGGTCTTGATCGCGACCACGTCGTAGGCGAGCGTCCAGAGCAATGCACCACTCGACGCCGAGCGCTTCTGCAGGCCGCCCAGGCCGGATGCGATCACGTCACCCGCCGAGTCGATCGCGATCGCCGCGGGGGTGCCCTGGACAACGGCTTCCCAAGTCACCGCGCCGGCCGCGTCGAGGCGCGTCAACGTGTCCTGCGAGTTCTCGCGACTGTCGATGGTCCGGCGCTCTCCCACGACGGAGTTGCCTGCCGAGTCCACCGCGAATGCATACGCCTTGGTGCTGAAAGGCGCCGGCAGCGAGCGTTCCCATTGCGTTGCGCCATCGGAGCCCCGGATGCCGTAGACGGTGATCCGGCCCGAGAGAATGCCAATCACGCGCGCATTGCCGGCTGCGTCGAGGCCGATGCCCAGGCCCCAGAGGCCGGCGCCGGTCGGGCCTTCAATCTGGCGTTCCCAAAGCGCAGCGCCGGTGCCACCCGCGTATTTGGCGACGTACAGGTCGCCGCCCTTCGCGCCAACCACCAGCGCGTCGCCGGCGGAATCCACAGCCACGCCGCTGCTGAAGGTGACGAAGTTGGGCTGGCACATCGACTTGCGCCACAATTCCGCGCCGTCGGCGCCTGAATACTTCAGGTACACCGCGCAATTGCCTCCCTGGAAATTCTGCACCGCCGCGACGAACAGGTTGCCCGCGGCGTCGACCGCCGTGCGCGGACCAATGTCGCCCACGTTCTGCGGAATGTAGAGCGAGAGCGTGGGCGTGTCGTTTTGCGTCCGCTTCCAGGCGGCGGTGGGCGCCGGCGGCGAGGTCGCGACCGTGTGCCCGACAGTGTTGGAGTCGCCAGGATTGTAGTTGGTGTCACCCGAATACCGCGCCGTGATCGAATGCGCGCCCGGTGCGAGCCCGCTCAAGGTGCAGGCCGCCTTGCCCGACGATACCGTGACCGCGGAGCATTCGAAGAGGGTCGCCGTGCCGTCACGGAAGGCGATGGTGCCCGTCGGCGTTCCGGCGCTGCCGCCTAGCGTGGCGGTGAAGGTGACGGGTTGGCCGAAGCTGGTGGTCGCCGTCGAAGAGGCAAGGCCGATCGTGGCGGTGTTGAGGTTCTGGTTGATGGTTTGCTCGTACGTACCGAATCCAGGGCCGTAGGCGTCGTCGCCCGAATAGAAGGCGCTGATGCTTTTTCGGCCGGCGGTGAGCGTGGAGGTATTGCAGGTCGCGCTGCCGTTGGTCAACACGAGCGCCGAGCAGCCTTCGATGGGAACGCTGTCCGCCTCGACGCGTACCGTGCCGGTCGGCGTACCCACGGGGCCATTGACGCCGATGGTGATGGCTACATTGGTGCCGGTGTACGCGGGGTTGGGGGTGCCGCTGATCGCCAGCCCGGTGCGATACTTGACGCGCTGCGAGATGCTGGAGGTCGCCGGGTCATAGGTTGCATCGCCGCTGTAGCGCGCCTTGATGACATACGTGCCCGGGTTGAAGCTGGTCGTGCAGGATGCCGTCCCGTTCGCGAGCGTGCGAGTGCAGAAGGGGATGCCGTCGTCGACGATGAAGTCGATGGTGCCGGTCGGCGTGCCGGCCGAGCCGCCCGCGCTCACGGTGAAGGTGACGCTGGTGCTGGGAGCGACCGGGTTCTGCGATGAAAGCAGCGACAGCGACGGGGTCGACTTGACCGAGGTCACGGTGAATGTGTGTGAAGCCACGGTCCCGATGAGCGCGTTGCTCTGTGGCCCGGTGGCGAGGAGGGCGTCCTGGCCGTCCACCGCGAACGCGTAAATCTTGTGCGAGCCTGGCGGCAGGTCGCCGATCGGCGCGGTGAAGGGGCCGCTTCCCGAAGCGGGCGTCCACGCGCCTTGCGTGGAGTCCAGCTGGAAATAGACCTTGCGGATGGGTGGGGCCGTCGGCGCGAACGTGCTCGCCGCGGTGATCGTGAGGCTGCCGTTGGCCGGGATGGAATTGCCCGGGGGCGGGGTGATCGTGGTGGTGATGGGAATCGGCCGCTCGGTTCCCCCGATGTAGACGTTGCCGACGCTGCGCAGCCCGTTTTGGTAGTAGTACAACGCGTGGTTCACGGGGTTCACGCTGATGCTGGTCGTGCCGGCGCCGAGGGTGAGCGTGCCGAGAACGGTGTTGCTGTCTCCGTCGATCACGTTGAGCGAGCCGGACGCATTCAAAGCGTAGATGCGGTTGGTGCCGTAGTCGATGCCGAGCGACGTGACGCCCGAGCTCGCGTTGGCGATGGGAATGAAGGTGACGGCGCCGCTGCCGTCGATCACGGCGACTTCGTTGGCGAATGCCGCGTAGGCCTTGTTGGTGACGGGGTTGACGATGACCGACTGGCCCAGCTGCCCGTGGCCGGGGGCGACGCCGGGCAGCATGGCGGTGTTGCTGGCACCGTCGATGATCGCGAGCGGTTGCGTCGTGCTGTCCGTGACCACGTAAATCTTGTTGGTCACCGGGTTCACCGCCACCGCAAGCGGGTTGCGGTGCACCGCGACCGACACCGTAGCCGGGTGGTCGTTCGCTTCGTTGTAGGCGCCGCTGATCACGCGGATGTCCCCGCCCGCGTAGTTGGAGACGTAGATCTTGTTGGTCACCGGGTTCACCGCGATGGCATTGGTGCGGCTCGACCCGGTGGAGATGGCGTACCAACGCGAGCTGTTCGCGTCGAAGTAGGTGACCTCGCCCGTGCCGCTGGCGGTGAGCCGCGCGATGTAGATCACGTTGGTGGTGGGGTTGACCGCGATCGGCCCCGCCGACCCGATCGCGTGAGTCCCGATCACGGTGTTGCTGGCGCCATCGATCACCGACAGCGACGCGTCCCGCGTGTTATTCACGAAGATGCGGTTCGTAGCGGTGTTGATCCCGATGTAGTTCGCGCCCTGGCCGACGGGGACGGTGGTGAGCGCCTCGCCGGAGGCCACTTTGAACACGGAGACGGTGTTCGCGTCGCCGTTGGCGGAATAGACCCGGTTGGTGATCGGGTTCACCGCGATCTGGAGGTAAGGCGACGGCGGGAACGATTGCGCGTAGGCCGCGCTCGCGATGTGCGCCAGGAACAGGACGAGAGCGGAAATGGGCCGGGAGAGAGTCATGGGAAAAGCTCCGGGCGTGTGGAGGGCCCATGACTATTCTGTTGGGCGGCGCCCGAAATCTGTGTCGGCCGGTCCCGCCGCCAAGTGTAGGAACCGGATGAAATATTTGTCGTTTTTTCGCTCGGCGCCGTGATGAACCAAAAGTCGCGGATAATCGCGCCATCGATGAGCGAGAAATGAGCCGGGGAACGCGATGCGCCTGATACCGACGATCCTTTGCGGAGGCGCCGGATCGCGCTTGTGGCCGGTTTCGCGCGAGATGCATCCGAAGCCGTTCATCCGCCTCGCCGACGGCCAGAGCCTGCTGCAGAAGGCGTTCCTGCGCGCGGCCGCCATGCCGGGCACGCAGGAAGTCCTCACCGTCACCAACCGGGAGCTCTACTTCAAGACCAAGGACGAGTTCGCCGAGGTCAACACCCTGCGGCTGCCGACGACGTACATCCTCGAGCCGTTCGGGCGCGGCACCGCGGCCGCCATCGCTGCCGCGGCGCTACGCGCGCGCGAGCGGAATGGCGACGACGCGCTGTTGCTGGTGCTGCCCGCCGACCACCTGATCGCCGATTCCGCCGCGTTCGCTGCGGCGGTCGCGCAGGCGGCGCAGCTCGCCGCGAGCGGAAAGCTGGCGACGTTCGGCATCCGGCCCGAGGCGCCGGAAACGGGCTATGGGTACATCGAGGCGCGCGGCAACGAAGTGCTGCGCTTCGTGGAGAAGCCTTCCCTCGAGGTCGCGCGCGAGTACCTCGCTTCCGGGCGCTACCTGTGGAATTCCGGAATGTTCTGCTTCGCGGCCGGCACGCTCCTGGCGGAGATGCAATTGCATTGCCGCGAGCTCCTCCAGGCGGTGCGGTTGTGCGTCGAGGCTTCGAGCGGCTCGGGGGGCGAGGGGATGGCGCCGCTCGAGATCGATGCCGCGACATTCGCCGACATCCCCGATACCTCGATCGACTACGCGCTCATGGAGCGCTCGCGAAACGTGGCGGTCGTCCCCTGCGCCATCGGGTGGAGCGACATCGGCTCATGGACTGCCATCGGCGACCTCACCGCGGCGGACGCGGAACGCAATCGCCTCGAGGCCGAGGTGGTGCTGAAGGACGTGGAGGGCTGCTTCATCCGTGGTGCCGGGCGGATGGTGGGCGCGGTCGGCGTGCGCGACCTCCTCATCATCGATACGGCCGACGCGCTCCTGGTGGCGGACCGTTCGCGCGCCCAGGACGTGAAGGACCTCTACGCGCAGCTCAAGACCCGCGGGCACGAGGCCTACAAGCTCCATCGCACGGTGCATCGCCCGTGGGGCACCTACACCGTGCTCGAGGAAGGCCCGGGGTTCAAGATCAAGCGCATCGAGGTGAAGCCGGGCGCCAGCCTCAGCCTGCAGAAGCACCAGCATCGCAGCGAGCACTGGGTGGTGGTGAGCGGAACCGCGCAGGTCACCAACGGCGAGCGCGAGATGACCGTCCGCACCAACGAGTCGACCTTCATCCCCGCGGGTAACAAGCATCGCCTCGAGAATCGCACCTCGCAGTTGCTGGTGATGATCGAAGTGCAGAGCGGCAGCTACGTCGGCGAGGACGACATCGTCCGCTTCGACGACGCCTACGGCCGCGTCCCGACTTAGGTGTCAGACACCAGTTTTAGTATTCGATCCACGCTCTCTTCGGGGTGCACGCTGGTCGTGTCCAGGTGCACCTCCGGCGCTTCCGGCACCTCGTAGTTGCTGTCGATTCCGGTGAGGTTCTTCAAGTCACCGCGGCGCGCCTTCGCGTAAAGCCCTTTCGGATCCCGCGCCTCGCACACCGCGAGCGGCGCATCGACGAACACCTCCACGAACTCGCCCTCGCCGAACATGCCGCGCGCAAGCCGCCGCTCGGCGCGGTAGGGGGAGATGAACGATACGATCACGATCAGTCCCGCGTCGACCATGAGGCGCGCCACCTCGGAGACGCGGCGGATGTTCTCCACGCGGTCCGCCTCGGTGAAGCCCAGGTCGCGATTGAGTCCGTGACGCACGTTGTCGCCGTCGAGCAGGTAGGTGTGCTTGCCGTCCGCGTGCAGGCGTTTCTCGAGCAGGTTGGCGATGGTGGACTTGCCCGAGCCCGACAGCCCGGTGAACCAGATGCAGCGCGGGCGCTGGTGCTTGATCGCCGCGCGCACGTCCTTGTCGAGGGAGAGCGCCTGCCAGTGGATGTTGGAGGCGCGGCGCAGCGCGAAATCCACCATCCCCGCGGCGACGGTCTCGAAGGTGAGCTTGTCGATGAGGATGAAGGCGCCCATCACCCGGTTGTCGGCGTACCGCTCGAACACCACCGGGTGGCTGGTGGAGAGGTTCACCACCGCGATCTCGTTCATCGCGAGCGTCTTCGCGGCGAGGCGCGCCCCGCTATCGATGTCCAGCCGGTGCTTGATGCCGGTCACCGTCGCGGTCACTTCCTTCGCGTGGATGCGGAGGAGGTAAGGGCGGCCCGGAAGGAGCGCATGTCCACCGAGCCACAGGATTCGCGCCTCGAACTGGTCGGCCATGGGCGCCGGGTCCTTCGCCGCGACCACGACGTCGCCACGGCTCAAGTCCACTTCGCCGGCAAAGGTGACAGCTACTGAATCGCCGGCTGTCGCGCGGTCGACCTCGTCGAAGCCCGCATGGACTTTCGCGATCGCGGTCTCCACACCTGACGGCAGCAGGCGCACGGCATCGCCGGGAGCCACCGACCCGGCGGCGATGCGGCCGCAGTACCCACGGAAGTCCTGGTTCGGCCGATTCACGTATCGCACCGGCATGCGAAAGGCGAGCTCGCGCCGCGGCGCTACGTCGAGCGCGTCGAGGTATTCCAGCAGGCTCGGTCCGTCGTACCAGCGGATGCGGCGGCTGCGCTGCGTCACGTTGTCGCCTTCGAGCGCGCAGAGCGGAATGGCGGTGAGGCTTTCGAATCCGCACTCGGCGGCGAAGCGGCGGTACTCGTGCACGATGCCTTCAAAGACCTCGCGATCGAAGCCCACCAGGTCCATCTTGTTGACCGCGAGCACCACGTGCGCGATCCCCATCATCGCGGCGATGCGCGAATGCCGGCGCGTCTGCACCAGGATGCCCTTGCGCGCATCGACCAGGATCACGGCCGCGTCCCCGGTGGAGGCCGCGGTCGCCATGTTGCGCGTGTACTGCTCGTGGCCCGGCGAGTCGGCAACGATGTAGCGGCGCGCGGGCGTGGCGAAGAAGCGATAAGCCACGTCGATGGTGATGCCCTGCTCGCGTTCTGCCTGCAATCCATCCAGCAGCAGCGCGTAGTCGACGTTGCCGCCCTGGGTGCCGTACTCGCGCGAGTCGCGCTCGAGCGCCGCCATCTGGTCGTCGTACACCGATCGCGATTCGTGCAGCAGGCGGCCGATGAGCGTGGACTTGCCGTCGTCCACGCTGCCGCAAGTGATGAAGCGCAGCGTGGTCTTCGCGGCGGCCCCCATCAGAAGTAACCCTCCTGCTTCTTCTTCTCCATGGAGCCCGGCTGGTCGGTGTCGATCAAGCGGCCTTCCCGCTCCGAGCGGCGCGCGCCCAGCGTCTCGGCGATCACCGCGTCCAGCGTGTCCGCATCGCTCTCGATCGCGGCGGAAAGCGGGTAGCAGCCGAGCGTGCGGAACCTCACCTTGCGCACGACGGGCTTCTCCCCCGGTGCGAGCGGGAAGCGCTCGTCGTCCACCATGATCCACTGCTCGCCGCGGCGCACCACCGGCCGCTCCTTCGCGAGGTAGAGCGGCACGATGGGAATCGACTCCTCGCGGATGTACTGCCACACGTCGAGCTCGGTCCAGTTGGAGATCGGGAAGACGCGCAGCGTCTCGCCGGGGCGCACATGCGTGTTGTAGAGGTTCCAGAGCTCGGGACGTTGCGCCTTCGGATCCCAGCGGTGGCCGGGCGCGCGGAACGAAAACACGCGCTCCTTCGCGCGCGACTTCTCCTCATCCCGGCGCGCGCCGCCGAAGACGATGTCGAAGCGATGGAGGTCGAGCGCCTGCTTGAGCGCCTCGGTCTTCATCACGTCGGTGTAGTAGCTCGAGCCCTGGGTGAAGGGGTTCACACCCGCCGCGCGCCCCTGCTCATTGGTATGCACCATAAGCTGCATCCCCGCGGCCTTGGCGGCGCGCTCTCGGTGCGCGTACATGTCGCGGAATTTCCACGTGGTGTCGACATGCAGCAGCGGGAAGGGCGGCGGCGCGGGGTGGAACGCCTTGCGCGCGAGGTGCAGCATCACCGACGAATCCTTGCCGATCGAGTACAGCATGACCGGATTGCGCGCGCCGGCCACGGCCTCGAGGATGATTTCGATCGATTCGGATTCCAGGCTGCTCTGCACGGCGCGG
>DATLEL010000005.1:0-2416 GCA_035525255.1 Usitatibacter sp. | reverse complement strand
CAGGTCTTCGGCTTGCGGCGCGAAGTTCACGAAGGTGAAGCCGCGATAGCTCTGCGTGCGCGGCTCGTGCAGGCCGAGCTGGCCGCGGTCGAAGGAGGAGGGGTAGCCGGCGGCATCGGGCACGCCGACGAGCTCGCCTTTGTTGTTGTAGGTCCAGCCGTGATAGAAGCAGGTGAACGCCTCGGCCGAGCCGGCGTCGGTGCGGCAGACCATGGCGCCGCGGTGCCGGCAGCTGTTCTGCAGCACGCGCACCACGCCATCGCTGCCGCGGATGAGGACGAGCGGCCGGCCGGCGACCTGTCGGCGCCGGAAGCTCCCGCGCTCGGCAACCTCCGACTCGTGTCCGACGTACAGCCAGCAGCGCTCGAAGATGCGCTCGCGCTCGAGCGCCAGCACCTCGTCGGAGGTCATCGTCGAGCGGTGGACGCGAAACACGCCGCGCTCGGGGTCGTCGATGACGAGGTCCTGCAGCTGCATGGGTCGGTCTGTCAGTGGACCCGCGTGCTCTCGAGCTTCATCGCCAGCCAGGGGACGACCACTTCCTTGAAGATCCGCGCATCGGACCAGCCCCCGCCGCGGCCGATGTGGCCGCCCGACGGGTTGACCCACGCTTCCTTTGCCGAGCCGTTGCGAAGGACGAGGTAGAGGTCTTCGATCGGCACCTGCGAGTCCTTCTCGCCATTGACGAGCAGCATCGGGGATGAGGCCTTGGAGAGCCAGTCGCCGTTCTTGAGGGACATGCGCGGGCCGTAGGCATAGAACTCGTCGAGGGTGGAGACGCCGTAGACGCCGGCGCGGGCGGCGAAGAGGTCGAAGAGGTATTCGCGCGTGCCGAGGGCCTTCGACTGCCATTCCTTGCTGAAGTAGATGTCGACCGGGCCGGCCCAGGCGACGGTGCCGCGCAGGCGGTCCTTCTCGGTGTAGCCGACGCGAGTGGCCCAGTGCCCGCCCCACGAGACGCCCATGAAGCCGATGCGCTTCGGGTCGACGTCCTTGCGCGCGACGAGGGCGTCGAGCAGGCGGCTGAAGATTCGTTCCGCGCCGACGTCGATCTTGATCGGCGACTCGCCGGTGCCGGGCATATCGATGGCGAGATAGCCGAGGCCGGCGGCGAGGTAGTCGGGGCCATATTGCTCGACGACGTATTCCTTGTACGAGTCCAGGCCGCCGACGCTCATTACCACTGGAGCTGGGCGCGCCTTCGCGGGGAGCTGGAGGTAGGCAGTGATCTCCTTGCCTTCGAACGGCACTCGCAGCACCTCGATCGCGGGCTCGGCGAGCGCGGCGTAAGAGCGGAACGCGGCGGTGGCGCGGCGGTGCGATTCGCGCTTGCCTTCGGAATTCTGGGTCGGCCAGGCGCCGAAGCCGTAGTAGCGCCAGGCGGCGATGTAGGCCTCGCGCGCCTTTGCTTTGTCCGAGCCTGCGGACTTGGCGGCGGCGACGTGCTTGTCGCCCTGCTGCATCCAGGAGCGCGCCCATTCGTCGCGGTCGAGGGAGTTGATGCGAGACAGCACTTCGCGCACTTCCTCCTTGTCGTAGCCGGTCAGCGGGTAGGCGTTGCGATTGACGCGGTCCTGCACCGCGTCGCGCAGCTCCGGCCACGTGCGGGTGGGCGCGATTTGGGCCGCGGCGGTGAGCGAGACAAACAACAGCAGCAGCGGAAGAAGCAGGCGTGGCGGGGTCATGCGAATTTCCTCGAGAAAGAGCAGGAGCGCTATTTTCATGAATAAAGGGGTCAGAGCAATTTTCCTGTAACACCTACGCGCGTTAGTAGTTACAGGAAAATTGCTCTGACCCCTTTTATTTGCGCGCGCGCTTCTCGCGCGTCCAGGCGTCGAGCTCGGCGCGAGCCTTGGCGCGGTATTCCTTCATCTTGTCGGCGCCGGCGGTGACGGTGGTGAGCTCGAGGCGGGCGCCGTTGGGATCGAAGAAGTAGATCGACTTCACCCAGCCGTCGTGGTCGAGCGGGCCGACCACGTCGACACCCGCGGCCTTGAGGCGCTGGTGCGCCTTCTCCAGGTGGGCGAGCGACTCGACCTCGAGCGCCATGTGGTTGCACCAGCGCGGCGTGTTGGGCGAGGGCTCGGCGGTGACGTCGTCGCCGAGGTCGAAGAAGGCGAGCGACGAGCCGTCGGCCATCTCGAAGAACACGTGCGCGAATTTCTCCACCGCCTCGCCGCTCGTGCCGGTGTACTCGTCCTGCCGGATGAAGTGCGTGAGCGGCAGGCCGAGGAGGTCTTCGTAGAAGTGGCGCGTCTCCTCGGCGTCGCGGCAACGGTAGGCCCAGTGGTGCAGGCCGCGGATCGGGACGAAGCTGTCCATTGCGATTCCTTAGAAAATGGTGACTGTCACCATTTATTTGGTGCCGACGTGCAGGACGCGTCCCTGCCGGTCGCCCTCGTACATGCGCACCACC
>DATLEL010000436.1:0-9910 GCA_035525255.1 Usitatibacter sp. | reverse complement strand
CGTCGACATGTTCGCGCGGCGGCTGCAGCTCCAGGAGCGCCTCACCGAGCAGATCTCCAAGGTCGTGATGGAGGAGATCGGCGCCAAGGGCGTGGGCGTCATGATCGAGGCGCGCCACCTCTGCATGATGATGCGCGGCGTCGAGAAGCAGAATTCGACCATGGTGACGTCCTCGGTGCTGGGCGTATTCCGCGAACATCTCGCCACACGAGACGAATTCCTGTCGCTCATCGGCAAGCGCTGACGTCCATCTTGAAAAGCGCCCCGCCGCGGGTGTAGGGTAGCCGGACCTCAAAGGGGAGGTCCTGCCATGGCAATGGCCCTGCTGCGCCGCGTATCGCTGCCGCTCTTCATCCTGCTGTTGCCGCTGCTGGTGCCGGTCGCCGCGCTCGCCCAAACCACGGTGCGCGGCAACATTTTCGGCACCAGCAACGACATCACGCTGGGATCGACCTTCGTGTGCACGGGCACGCCGACCTGCACCGGCACGATCCAGATCGACATCACCTCGACCAAGTGCTCGTCGCATGTGACGCTCGGCCAGGACATCGTGTTCACCGGCCTCAACGTCGCCACGCCCGGGGCGATCCAGGGCACCATCACGATGAAATTCGATTTCGGCATTCGCGCCGGTGCCGGCGGTGCTTGCGTGATCGACCTCGAGAGCACCCCGCTGCTCGGCCTTTACACCGGCACCTGGAACGGCAGCCAGGGCACCCTCTCCATCGAGCTGCCCGATCCCTCCGCGGTGCCGCCCTCCACGGATCGCTTCAGCGGCAACTTCATCGTCGAGACCACGCCGCCCGTTTTCCCGGTCAAGGTGAGCGGGAGCATCGACGCGGTGAGCGCGAACGTGCAGGCCGAAATCCAGTTCCGCCCCCAGGACGTGGGCACCACGCAAAGCGTGTACGTGTTCGCGCTCGCGCCCGCCAGCGTCGTCCGGCCCCTGGCGGGAGTCGATCTCGAGCCGATGCGCATCCAGGCGAAGGGTGCGAAGGCGGGCGAGGTGGCTTGCGTGCTCGCCCAGCTGACATCGGGCGGACAACTGCAGCAGGTTTCGGCATCGCAGATGCAGGCGTTCGTCACCGGCACGCTCAGCTCGCAGGGCCTCGCGATCACGGTGCTCAACGGCGTGCCGACGGTGCAGATCGCAGGCGCGACGTTCTATGTCGGCTATGGCACCAGCGCATCGTCGATGATCACCAGCGGCGTGAATCGCGCGGTCGCCACCGCTCCGGGTAGCACGCAATGCAAGCCGGAGCGGCCGCAGACCGGATGGTGGTGGAGCCCGGCCGAGGGCGGGCGCGGCTACTCGCTCGAGGTCCGCGGCAACAACATGTTCTTCGCCTCGTACCTTTATGACGTGAGCGGGCGGTCGACGTGGTACGCCGCGGTGATGCCCGTGTCGCTCGAGGGCTCGTACTACACCGGCACGCTCTTCAACAAATCGGGCGGCCAGATGCTGGAGGGCGCCTATCGGGCGCCGGGCGCCGCGGTCACCGCGGGCGCGATGGTGCTTGCCTTCAACGACGCATCCCACGGAACGCTGGTGTGGCCGGGGGGCACGGTTCCGATCGAACGCTTCAACATCGTCGCCAACGGCGCTGCGGCGCTGCCGCGGGCCAACCAGCCGGAAAGCGGCTGGTGGTGGAATCCGGCAGAAGATGGCCGGGGCTTCTACATCGAGTGGCAGGACGGCAACGCGTTCATCGCGGGCTACATGTACGACGCCGCGGGCAACCCGCTGTGGTACGCATCGCAGGCCGCAACTCCGGATGCCCGCGCGTTCCAGGGCGCATGGTCGCAATACTCCGGCGGCCAGACGCTGACCGGCACCTACCGCCCGCCGATAGTGAGCAATGCGAGCGTGGCGCCGGTGACGATCACTTTCACGGGAGCCGATGCGGGGATGCTGACGCTGCCGGGCGGGCGAACGACGGCGATTACGCGGTTCCGATTCTGACCGCCGCGCGGTTGGTAAAATGGGCGCCATGATCCTCATCGGCATGCCCGACTCCCCCTACGTCCGCCGCGTGGCCGTGTCCCTCAAGCTGATGGGGCTGCCGTTCGAGCACCAGCAGGTCTCGGTCTTCCGCCATTACGACCGTTTCAAGGCGATCAACCCGGTAGTGAAGGCGCCATCGTTCGTCTGCGACGACGGCACCGTGCTGATGGACTCCACGCTGATCCTCGACTACATCGAGACCGTCGCGCCCGCGGCGAAGCGGCTGATGCCGTCGGAGCCCGCGGCCCGGCTGGAAGCGCTGCGGATCACGGGCTTGGCACTCGCGGCCTGCGACAAGTGCGTGGCACTCGTCTACGAGAAGGACCAGCGTCCGGCGGACAAGCGTCATGGTCCGTGGATCGAGCGCATCGCGGGGCAGGCGAACGCGGCTTTCGGCGAGCTGGAGAAATCCGCCGCGCGCGCGAAGCCCTGGCTGCAGGGCGATCGCTTCAACGCGGCCGACGTCATCACCGCGTGCGCCTGGCGCTTCGGCCAGTACTACGACTCGGTGGAGGTGCCCGCCGCACGCTACCCCGCGCTGGTCGCCTATTCGCAACGCGCCGAGTCGCTGCCGGAGCTCGCCTCCACGCCCCTGGATTGAACAAGCTCCCCCGCAGCTTCCGCTTCTTCCTCTGGACCCGGCTCGCGGGCAATTCCGCGAATCACATGCTGCTGGTGGCGCTCGGCTGGCAAGTGTACGAGCTCACCGCCAGCGCGTGGGACCTGGGCCTGGTCGGGCTCTACCAGTTCGCGCCGGCGTTGCTGCTCACCATCCCCGCGGGGCAACTGGTGGATCGCGTCGACCGCCGCACCGTGCTCGCCGCGAGCCTCGCGCTGCAATTGCTGGTGGCGGTAATGCTCGCATGGGGCAGCTGGCACGGGTGGATCGGGCGCGAGATCATCTTCGCGCTGTGCGTGTTGCTGGGCAGCGCGCGCGCGCTGCAGGCTCCGTCGCAGCAGGCGATCGTGCCGCAGCTGGTGGAACCCGCGGACCTGCCGCGGGCGCTCGCGGCGAGCTCGGCGATGCTCAAGGTCTCGACCATCGGCGGCCCGGCGCTGGGCGGTTTCCTCTACGCGTTTGGCGCCGCAGTCGCCTACGGCTCGTGCGCCGCGCTGCTGGCGGTATCGCTGGTATTCCTCTCGAACATCCGGCGGGCGCCACCGCGCGCTTCGAAGACGCCGGTGACGCTGCAGACCCTGTTCGCGGGCTTCGGCTACATCTGGACCCACAAGGTGGTCCTCGGCGCCATCTCGCTCGACCTCTTCGCGGTGCTGCTGGGAGGCGCGACCGCGCTGCTGCCGATGTTCGCCAAGGACGTGCTGCAAACCGGCCCGTGGGGGCTGGGGCTGCTGCGCGCCGCGCCCGCCGCGGGCGGCCTGCTGACGGCGGCGATCCTGGCGCGGCACCCTCTCGACCGGCGCATCGGCCACTGGATGTTCGGCTCGGTGGCGGTGTACGGAGTGGCGATCCTGGTGTTCGCGCTGTCGCACGATTTCATCCTCTCCTGCATCGCGCTCGCGGTCAGCGGCGCGGGCGACATGGTGAGCGTGGTGATCCGGCAATCGCTGGTGCAGCTGGAGACGCCGGACGAGATGCGCGGGCGCGTCTCCGCGGTGAACGGCACTTTCATCCAGGCGAGCAACCAGCTCGGGGAATTCCGCGCCGGGGCGATGGCGGCGCTGCTCGGCCCGGTGGGCTCGGTCGTTGCGGGTGCCGTGGGAACGCTCATCGTGGTGGCGCTCTGGATCAGGCTTTTCCCGCCACTGGTGAGGCGCGACACCATGCGAAACTAGCCGCAATGTCGCGCCTCTCCCGCATCCTCTCCCTCGACGACCTCGAGATCGCCGCCCGCCGCCATCTGCCGCGGCCCGTGTTCGCGTATGTCTCCGGCGCGGTCGAGGACAACGCGTCGTTCCGCGATAACCGCGCCGCATTCGAAGAGCTGGGATTCGTGCCGCGCGTGCTGGTGGACGTGTCGCAGGGCTCGATGAAGACGAAGCTCTTCGGCACCGAGTACGACGCGCCCTTCGGCGTGGCGCCCATGGGCATCAGCGCGCTCTCCGCTTATCGCGGCGACCTGGTGCAGGCGCGCGCGGCACGCGAGGCGAACATCCCGATGATCATGAGCGGCTCGTCGCTGATCCGGCTGGAAGAGGTCTGCAGCGAATGTCCCGGCACCTGGTTCCAGGCCTACCTGCCGGGCGAGAACGAGCGCATCCGCAAGCTGATCGAGCGGGTCGAGCGCGCGGGCTTCAAGACATTGGTGGTGACGGTGGACACCGCGGTGCTTTCCAATCGCGAGAACAACATCCGCGCGGGCTTCTCCACGCCGTTGCGCCCCACCGCTCGCCTCGCCTGGGATGGCATCACGCATCCGCGCTGGCTCTTCGGCAGCTTCCTGCGCACGCTCCTGCGGCACGGCATGCCGCACTTCGAGAACTCCTACGCGGAGCGGGGCGCGCCGATCGTCGCGCGCAACGTGGAACGCGACTTCAGCCATCGCGACCATTTGAACTGGGAGCACTTGAAGCGCCTGCGCGAGCAGTGGAAGGGGCGCCTGGTGATCAAGGGCATCATCAACCCGGCCGACGCGCGCATCGCGCGGGAGAGTGGCGTCGACGGCATCATCGTCTCCAACCACGGCGGCCGCCAGCTCGACGGCACGGTGTCGCCGCTGCGCGTGCTGAATGCGGTGATCGGAGAATCCGGCGGCATGACCGTGATGATGGATAGCGGCATCCGGCGCGGCACCGACGTGCTGAAGGCTTTGGCGCTGGGGGCGCAGTTCGTGTGGGTGGGCCGGCCCTTCAACTACGGCGCGGCGATCGCCGGCGAGGCGGGGGTGGCGCACGCGATCTCGATCCTCAAGGGCGAGGTGAAGCGCAACATGGCGCTCCTCGGCGTGAACCGCTTCGACGAGCTTTCGCCCGCGAACCTGATGCGGATCTCAGGCGTGCGCGCGCCCGGCGCCGCCCTTTGACTGCATGATCAGCTCGTAGCTGCGCATGCGGTGCTCGTGGCGGAACGCGTCGGAGACGACGATGAGCTCGTCGGCGCCGGTCGCCTCGATGATCTGCTGCAGTCCCTTGGCCACGCGTTCCGGCGCGCCGATCACCATGAGCGACATGCGTTCGGCTACCAGCATCTGCTCCTGCTGCGACCATTCGATTCGCTCCACCGGGGGCGGCAGCGGACGGCGCTGGCCGCGAAAGATCGAGAGCGAGCGCAGCACCATGCTGCTGGCGAGGAACTGTGCTTCCTCGTCGGTCGGAGCGGCGAACGCGGGGACGCCGACGATCGCATAGGGCTCGGCGAGCTGTTTCGAGGGCTTGAACTCGTCGCGGTAGATCTCGAGCGCCTGGAGCAAGTCACCCGGCGCGAAGTGCGAGGCGAACGCGTAGGGCCGCCCGAGCCTCGCCGCGAGATGCGCGCTGTAGAGGCTGGAGCCGAGGATGTAGACCGGCACCTCGATTCCCATCCCCGGGATCGCGCGCACCGCCTGGTTCTCGGTCGCGGTCTCGAAATACGACTCCAGCTCCTCGATCTGCACGCCGAAGTCCTCCTCACGCCCGCCGCGCCGCAGCGCGCGCATGGTCACCTGGTCGGTGCCCGGCGCCCGGCCGAGGCCCAGGTCGATGCGCCCTGGGTACATCGCTTCCAGCGTGCCGATCTGCTCCGCGACCACCAACGGGGCGTGATTGGGCAACATGATTCCGCCCGACCCCACGCGGATCGATTGCGTGCCCTCGGCGATGTAGCCCATCAGAACCACGGTCGCCGAGCTCGCCACGCCCTCGAGGTTGTGGTGCTCGGCCACCCAATAGCGCTTGTATCCCAAACGCTCCGCGTGCCGCGCGAGCTCGCGCGAATTGCGCACCGCGTCCGGAATCGTCCCGCCCTCGGGATACGTCACGAGGTCGAGCACCGAGAAGGGCGTCTGGAAGAGTGTTTTCATCTGGACCCAAAAAACAAACGGCAGCCCTCGAGGCTGCCGTCTGCGGCGTTGCGGGAGGCGGGGCTCAGGCGATCGGCTTGATCGCGGTCGCCTGCTTGCCCTTGGGGCCGTCCTTCGTTTCGAATTCGACCTTCTGGTTCTCCTTGAGGGTCTTGAAGCCGTTGCCCTGGATCTCGGAGAAATGGGCGAAGAGGTCCTCGCCGCCTCCATCGGGTTTGATGAAGCCGAAGCCTTTGGAGTCGTTGAACCACTTCACGGTACCGGTGCTCATTGCGTGTCCTTTGATTTAGATGCCAGCCAAGAGCGCGAATTATACCCAAACCCGATTCGCGACAGAGGCTTGGCGGCGTATCCAGCCGGATCAGGCGGGGGTTCGATTGCTCGCCAAATGGCGCGGGATTGATATCCGGAACATACAAAATCTATCGTTTGAAGATACGTGGGATACACTCATCCGGGCGCGCAATGCGCCCAGACTGCGCGCAGGCAGGACGCACTGCCGATAACCAGAACAGTCGCAAACCCGGAGGAGAAAACGATGAAGATGCCTGCCCGCAGGATTCCTGCGCCCCTCGCCGTTGCCGTCGCGTCGCTGTTCGCCGCGCAGGCCTTCGCCCAGACCGCGCCCCTCACCAAGCAACAGGAGGAGGACAAGGCCAAGGCGGAGAAGATGGAAACCATCATCACCACCGGCACGCGCACGCCGAAGGCCGTGGACAAGATCCCGGGCGCCATCACCGTCATCACCCAGGAAGAGCTGCAGCACACGCGCACCTTGACCGAGGACGCGACCGCCGTGCTCGCGCGAACCGTGCCGGGCTATGCCGAATCCTCGCAGGCGATGAGCAACTCCGGCGAGACGCTGCGCGGGCGCACGGCGCTGCGCCTCTTCGATGGCATCCCGCAAACATCGCCGCTGCGCGAGGGCAACCGCTCCGGCACCTTCACCGACATGGGCCTCGTCGGCCGCATCGAGGTGATCAACGGCCCGTCGGCCTCCGAGGGCATCGGCGCCTCGGGCGGCATCATCAACTACATCTCCAAGTACCCGACGAAGATGGGGACCGAGGTCACCGTCAACTCGCGCTACACCACCCAGTTCCACGACGACAGCGAGGGCTGGAAGCTCGGCCTCGACTTCGCCCACAAGAACGAGATGTACGACGTGCTCATGGCTACCTCGTTCATCGAGCGCGGCATGACCTACGACGGCAACGGCCGGCGCATCGGCTTGAATACGAGCGGCTCCATGGCCGATTCCGAGGCGAAGAACCTGTTCCTCAAGGTCGGCGCGAACTTCGGTCCCGGCAACGCGCAGCGCCTGCAGGGCACCATCAGCCGCTTCCACATCATCGGCAAGGGCAACTACATCCTCGTCGACGGCGATCGCAACCTCGGCCTCACCAACACGTCCGAGCTTGGATCCCCGCTGGGATCCAAGACCGACTTCAACGAATTCAACCAGGGTGCCCTCAAGTACACCCACGACGACCTCTTCGGCGGCCAGCTGAACGTGGACGTCTACAGGGCGAGCCAGGCGATGCGCTTCGTCGCGGAAAACGGCGACGACCGCCAGGATCCGCTGATCGCCCCGCTGGGCCAGCTGATCGACCAGTCGGAGATCAATTCGCAGAAGCGCGGCGTGCGCGCGTCGTATTCGCGCCAGGACCTCTTCGTGCGCGGCCTCGAGCTGCGCTTCGGCCTCGACGTGGTGGAGGACGAGACGCAGCAGAAGCTCGCGCTCACCAATCGCGTGTGGGTGCCGCCGATGACCTACAAGAGCAAGGCGCCGTGGGCGCAGTTGTCGTACGACATCGGACCCGCCACGCTGAGCGCGGGCATCCGGCGCGAGGACGGCGAGCTCTCGGTGGACACCTATACCACCACCTACTTCCGCAACCGCGTGACGGTGCAGGGCGGCACCCTCGACTACCAGGAGAACCTGCCCAACTACGGCATCGTCTGGCGCCTGCCGCAGAACTTCTCGGTGTTCGCGGCGTACGGCAAGGGCTTCAGCCTGCCCAACGTGGGCATCCCGCTGCGCAATCAGAACCGGCCCGGCCAGAGCGTGGGCGACATCCTCGACCTGCAGGCGGTGGTGGTGGACAACAAGGAAGTGGGTGTGAACTGGAGAGGGACCCGCGGCAACGTGAGCGCGTCGTACTACCACTCCAAGTCGGACTTCGGCGTGGCGCTCTTCGTGGACCCGGCGAGCAACGACTTCGTCATGCGCCGCCAGCCGGTCGACATCAAGGGCTTCGAGGTGACCGGCGAGCTGAACGTGAACCGCGACCTGAAGGTGGGGGCGCTCTACTCCCGCATCCGCGGGAAGACCGTGTTCGTCGACGCCGGGCCGCTCGACAAGGAAATGGGTGTCCTCGACATCAACCCCGACAAGCTCGGCACCTGGGCGTCGTACCGGTTCAACGACCGGCTCGACGTGCGCGGCGGCTCGACCACGCTCTACTCGCGTGACCTGAACGTGGGCAAGAGCGGCGAGGAGCACACCAAGGGCTACACGCTGTTCGACCTCGCGGTGAACTACGACCTGAAGAAGTACGGCGCCGTGTCCGTGGGCATCGAGAACCTCACCAACAAGTTCTACATCCTCAGCTGGTCGCAGGTGGTGGGCTTCCGCAACTACTGGGCGGGCCGCGGCCGGGTATTCTCGATCAACCACACCATCAAGTTCTGACCCGTGCGTTCCCTCGCGGCCGCCGGCGCTTTCGCGCTGGCGGTCGCAGCCTTTCCGGCGCAGCCTGCCGGGGCCGCGCTGCCGCGCGCCACGCCCGATTCGCAGGGCGTCTCCGCGGCGCGCCTCGCGCGGCTGCACGCCTACTTCGACGAGGCGGTCGCGAGCGGCGCCTATCTCGGCGCGGTGACACTCGTGGCACGCCATGGCCGCATCGTCGACTGGCGCGCCTATGGCCATCGGGACCTGGCGAAACGCGAAGCCATGAAGCCCGAGTCGATATTCCGCATCTACTCGATGACCAAGACCGTGGCGACCATCGGCTTGCTGGTGCTGATGGAAGAGGGCCGCCTCGCCCTCGAGGACCCGGCATCGAAATACCTGCCCGCCCTCGCCAACATGCGCGTCTTCGCCGGCGGCAGCGCCGATGCGCCGGTGCTGCGCGCGCCGAAGGGCCCCATCACGCTGCGCCACCTGCTCACCCATACGGCGGGCTTCGCCACCAGCGGTCCCGACGGCAGCGAGGCGGTGAAACTCTTCAATCGCGTCGACCTGCACGCCTCGAAGGACCTGGACGATTACGTGGCGCGCGTGGGAGCGCTGCCTCTCGGCGCCGACCCGGGCGAGCGCTTCGCGTATGACGGCGTGAATACCGAGGTCGCGAGCCGCGTGATCGAGGTGGTGTCGGGGCAATCCCTCGACGAATTCCTGCAGGCGCGCGTGCTGCGGCCGCTGCGCATGACCGATACCGGTTTCACGGTCCCGCCGGAGAAGCGAGCGCGCCTCGTGCAGATGACGTCCACCAACGCCGCGGGACAGCTCATCGCATGGCCCGAGGGCGAAGCGCCCACGCCCGGCGGACGGATGCGCGCCTATTGGAGCGGCGCCGGCGGGCTTTATTCCACCGCGGGCGACTATGCGCGCCTCTGCCAGATGCTCATGAACGGCGGCGAGCTCGATGGCGCCTCCATCCTGTCGCGCAAGACCGTCGACCTGATGATGACCAACCAGCTCGCCCCGCCCCTCACCGCGTACGGGGATGGTTTCGGGCTCGGGGGTTATGTGGTCACCGACGTCGCGGTCCGCGGCCGCCCGGGCTCGGTCGGCCAGTACGGCTGGAGCGGGGCCGCGTCCACCTACTACACGCTCGACCGCAAGGAGGGCCTGATCGCGATGCTGCTGATGCAGCACCTGCCGCAGGGCTTGCCGCGCGACCCGCAGAAGGCGAGCGTGCGTTTCTACAACCTCGTCTACCAG
>DATLEL010000255.1:0-4634 GCA_035525255.1 Usitatibacter sp. | reverse complement strand
GCACGCGACTGCGCATCCGACTGCTCGGCCAGGAGCCGCAGCGCCGATAGCTGGTCCTCCACGTCGCGGAACGCCACCAGCACCTGCTCGCGGTAACGCGCTACCGCTTCGTCCATCTGCGCGCCGCTGCCGCGGATGTTGGCCTCGCGCCGGCCGCCGTCGAAGATCGGCAGCGAGAGGAGGGCGCCCACGCCCCACGCCCGCGCGGACCATTTGAACAGGTCGGAGAGCTCCGACGACGCATAGCCGCCGGTCGCCGTGAGCGAAAGATCGGGAAACCACGCGGCCTTCGCGACACCCACCCGGGCCTGTGCCGCGAGCATGCTCGCTTGCGCCGCGGAGACGTCGGGGCGCCGCGTGAGCAGGGTGCTCGGCATCCCCGCGGGGATGATCGGCAGCGCCGTGCTCCATTCGGCCACCGGCACCGCGAAGTCCGAGGAGACCTCGCCCACCAATACCGCGAGGGCGTGTTCCAGCTCCGCGCGGCGGCGATCGAGCGCCAGCGCGTCGGATTCGGTCGCCGCGACTTCCGTACGGGCCCGCGATACGTCGAGCTCGGCTACGTCGCCGGCGCGGAAGCGGCGCTCGGTGAGATTGAGCGTCTCCTGGTATGCCGTCACGGTCCCCCGGACCAGCGCGCGCTCGACGTCCAGGGCGCGCAACGCAAGATAAACCTGCGCGACCTCCGCTTGCACCAGCAGCCGTGTGCTCTGCAGCAACGCGTCGCGCGACTGGGCGTCGAGACGCGCCGCGTCCGTGGTGCGCGCCAGCTTGCCGAAGAGATCCAGCTCGTAACCCAGGTTCGCCCCCGCGGTCGCGAAGGAACGCGCGGGTCCGCCGCTGCCGTTCACGATGCCGCCCACCCGGGCGGCGCTTGCGTCCACTCCCAGCTGCGGCAGCTGGTTCGCGCGTGCCGAACCCACCAGGGCACGTGCCTGTTCCAGCCTGGCCGCCGCGATGCGGATGCCGGCGTTGCCCTGCTCGGCGCGCGCGATCAATCCATCGAGCACCGGATCCGAGAATGCCTTCCACCAATCGCCACGCGGCTGGCTCTCGGCCGGCGCCGCCAGCGTCCAGCGTCCGTCTCCCTCCTTGAACTGCGCGGGCGCTTGCGGGAGGAGCGACGTGTCGATTTCGGGGGCGGTGGCGCAACCTGCCAGCACCAGCGCCGTGATGATCACAGTCAGTTTCATTTTTTCAATCCGCCGTTCCGGCGACCGCCTCGTGCTGGGGCGCCTCGCCATGTTGAATGAGCTTCCGGTTGCCCGACGCGCCGCGCAGCAGCACGTAGAACACCGGGGTGAGGAAGAGACCGAAAGCGGTGACGCCGATCATCCCGGAGAACACCGCCACTCCCATCGCCTGGCGCATCTCGGCGCCCGCGCCCGTGGCGAACGCGAGGGGCAGCACGCCCATCACGAAGGCGAGCGACGTCATCAGGATGGGACGCAGCCGCAGCCGGCTGGCCTCGATCGCGGCCTGCACCGGCGTGCGCCCGGCAAATTCCAGCTCGCGCGCGAATTCCACGATCAGGATCGCATTCTTCGCCGACAGCCCGACCAGCACCATGAGGCCGATCTGCGTGAAGATGTTGTTGTCCCCGTGGGTGAGCCACACGCCGGTCATCGCGGCGAGGAGCGCCGTGGGCACGATGAGGATGATCGACAGCGGCAGCGCGAGGCTTTCGTACAGGGCTGCCAGCACCAGGAACACCAGCAGGATGGAAAGCGGGAACACCCACACCGCCGAGTTGCCCGCGAGGATCTCCTGGTAGGTGATCTCGGTCCACTCGTAGCCGATCCCCTTGGGCAGCGTCTCGGCTGCGATGCGTTCAACCGCCGCCTGGGCCTGGCCCGAGGAGAATCCCGGTGCCGCGCGGCCGTTCACGTCCGCCGAGAGGAAACCGTTGTAGCGCATCGCCCGCTCCGGCCCGAAGCTGGGTTTCACGTTGAGCAGCGCCGATAGCGGCACCATCTCGCCGCCCCCGGAGCGCACCTTCAGCAATCCCACGTCCTCGGCGCGCGCACGGTACTGCGCGTCGGCCTGCACGCGCACCGAGTAGGTCCGGCCAAAGCGGTTGAAGTCGTTCACGTACAGGCTGCCGAGGTAGATCTGCATGGTGTCGAAAACCTCGGTCACCGGCACGCCCAGCTGGCGCGCGCGGGTGCGGTCGATGTCCGCCCACAGCTGCGGCACGTTCACCTGGAAGCTCGAGAAGACGCCGGCGAGCTCCGGTGCCTGGTACGCCTTGGCGGTGAACGCCTTCATCGCCGCGTCGAGCGCCTCGTATCCGAGCGATGCGCGGTCCTCGATCTGCAGCTTGAAGCCGCCGGTGGTGCCGAGCCCCTGGACCGGCGGCGGCGGGAACATCGCGATGAAGGCGTCGGGGATGCCCGCGAACTTCTGGTTCAGCTGGCCCGCGATGGCGCCACCGCTCTGGTCCTTGCGCTTGCGCTGGTCGAACGGCTTCAGGCTCACGAACACGATGCCCGCGTTGGAGCTGTTGGTGAAACCGTTTATCGACAATCCAGGAAATGCGATCGCGTCCTGCACGCCGGGATGCTCCAGGGCGATCTTGCCCATCTTGCGGATCACTTCCTCGGTGCGGTCGAGCGTCGCGCCATCGGGGAGCTGCGCGAAGCCGATCAGGTACTGCTTGTCCTGGCTCGGCACGAAGCCGCCGGGGACCGCCTTGAAGAGGCCGACGGTCGCCACGGCGAGCGCCACGTAGACGCCCATCATCAGCGCCTTGCGGCCGAGGACGCGGGTGACTCCGTTTGTATAGGCGTTGCCCGCCCGCAGGAACGAGCGGTTGAACCAGGCGAAGAACCGGCCAAGCACGTCATTCCCGCGTAGGCGGGAACCCAGGGCTGGATCCCCGCCTTCGCGGGGATGACGAGGTTTGAGCAGCATCGCCGCAAGCGCGGGAGACAACGTGAGCGAATTCACCATCGAGATCACCGTCGAGATGGCGATCGTGAGGGCGAACTGCTTGTAGAACTGGCCCGAGAGCCCGGTGATGAAGGCGAGCGGCACGAACACCGCCACCAGCACCAGGGCGATGGCGACGATCGGTCCGGACACTTCCTTCATGGCGCGATAGGTGGCATCGCGCGGCGAGAGCCCGTTCTCGATGTTGCGCTCGACGTTCTCGACCACGACGATGGCGTCGTCCACCACGATGCCGATCGCGAGCACCAGCCCGAAGAGCGTGAGCGCGTTGATGGAGAAGCCGAAGAGGTGCAGCACCGCGAAGGTGCCGATGATGGACACCGGCACTGCCAGCAGCGGGATGATCGAGGCCCTCCACGTCTGCAGGAACAGGATCACCACCAGCACCACCAGCGCGATGGCCTCCAGCAGCGTCCGCACCACGGACTTGATCGAGGCGCGCACGAATTGGGTCGGGTCGTAGACGATCTGGTAGTCCACGCCCTCCGGCATGTTCTGCTTGATCTCGGCCATGGTGGCGCGCACGTTGTCCGAGATCTGGATCGCGTTCGAGTTCGGCGCGGCGAAGATCGGCACCGCGACCGCGGGCTTGTTGTTGAGGAGCGAGCGCAGCGCGTATTCCGCCGCACCGAGCTCCAGCCGCGCGATGTCGCGCAGCCGCGTCACCGCGCCGTTGGGGTCGGCCTTGACGATGATGTCGCCGAATTCCTCCTCGGTCTGCAGCCGGCCTTGCGCGTTGATCGACAGCTGCAGGTCCACGTTGGAGAGACCCGGGGAAGCGCCCACCACACCGGCTGCCGCCTGTACGTTCTGCTCGCGGATGGCACGCACCACGTCACCGGCCGAGAGCCCGCGCTCGGCCACCTTGCGCGGATCCAGCCAGACGCGCATCGAATAGTCGCCGGACCCGAACAGGTTCACCTGGCCCACGCCTTGGATGCGCGCGAGGCGGTCGCGCACGTTGAGCACCGCGTAGTTGCGCAGGTAGGTCATGTCGTAGCGCTCGTTGGGCGACACCAGGTGCACGACCATGGTGAGGTCGGTCGCGCCCTTGACGGTGGTAACCCCCAGGCGGCGGACCTCTTCGGGCAATCGCGGCTCGGCCTGCGCCACGCGGTTCTGCACCAGCTGCTGCGCCTTGTCGGGATCGGTGCCCAGCTTGAAGGTCGCGGTGAGGGTCATGCGCCCGTCGGTGGTCGCCTGGCTGCCCATGTAGAGCATGCCCTCGACGCCGTTGATGGCCTCCTCGAGCGGTGTCGCCACCGTCTCCGCGATGACCTTCGGATTCGCGCCCGGATATTGCGCGCGCACCACGATGGAGGGCGGCACCACCTCCGGGTATTCGGCGATGGGAAGGCCGCGCATGGCGATCAGGCCCGCGAGCAGGATCAGGAGCGAAAGGACGCCGGCGAAGATGGGCCGGTCGATGAAGAATCTGGAAATGTTCATGTTCAGGAAGCCGCGGGTTGACGTGCCGTGACCATCTGCACCGCCTGCGGCGCCACCAGCGAGCCCGGCCGGATGCGTTGCAAGCCATTCACCACGATGCGTTCGTCGGCCTTGAGCCCGGAGGTCACGATGCGCAGGCCGTCGACGCTGGAGCCCAGCACCACCTCGCGGTAAGCGGCCTTGTTGTCGCTGCCGACCACCATGACGAACTTCTTGCTCTGGTCGGTGCCGAC
>DATLEL010000409.1:0-4287 GCA_035525255.1 Usitatibacter sp. | reverse complement strand
TGGCGATCGTGCAGCCCATCATGGGGGCTGCGTTCTGGCGCGACGACGTGGTAGTGAAGCGCGAGGCCGTGTCGGTGCGCTTCGAGGAAGGGCAGCCGGTCGCGTTGAACGGCCACACGTTCAAGGACGCGGTGGCGCTCTTCACCGAGGCCAACGCGATCGGCGGGCGCCACGGCCTCGGCATGTGCGACCAGATCGAGAACCGCATCATCGAGGCGAAGAGCCGCGGCGTGTACGAGGCTCCCGGCATGGCGCTGCTGCATCTCGCCTACGAGCGGCTGGTGACCGGCATCCACAACGAGGACACCATCGAGCAGTACCGCAACAACGGCCGGCGCCTCGGGCGGCTGCTGTACCAGGGGCGCTGGTTCGATCCGCAGACGATGATGCTGCGCGAGACGGCGCAACGCTGGGTCGCGCGCGCGATCACCGGGGAGGTCACGGTGGAGCTGCGCCGCGGCAACGACTATTCGATCCTCGATACCGCGAGCCCGAACCTTACCTACAAGCCCGAGCGCCTCACCATGGAAAAGGGCGAGGCGTTCTTCACGCCGCAGGATCGCATCGGGCAGCTGACGATGCGCAACCTCGACATCGTCGACACGCGCGACAAGCTGCGCGTGTATAGCGAGGTGGGATTGATCGGATCGGGGTCGTCGAGCGGCGTGCCGCTGCTGTCCAGCGACAAGCCGTCAAGCAGCGACCGGTAGCCAGTCGCGGGCGGCGCGGGCAGCGGCGCTGCGCGTGTAGAAGAAGCCATTGCGCTCGAAGCCGGAGATGAGCGTGGCCTTGGCCGCGATCACGCGGCCGGTATTGGAACGGATCGAGATGGCTTCATCGGGAAGTCCGTCCAGCAGGTGGAAGGGCGCGGGCCTGCCGTTCGCGAAGCGCGAAAGATGGATGGTGTGCGTCGCGTAATCGAAGAACGCGGGACGGAAGCCGAGGCTCGCGTTGCCCTGGCTGCAGCCGCCGGTCCCGCCGTGGACGGCGTTCTCCTGGCGCAGCGCATCGTCGTTCAGGATTCTTTTCACGAGGCACTCCTTCGGGCGGTGGTGGTTGCCCATGTGCCAGCACAGTGTCCCCCGGAGCGATCCGCATGACTATGGGGAAAGTCTCAATTTCGTTGTGGGACTTGCGCACTCCGACGGACGGCAGAAACCGACGCGCCGGCGGTGAAAACACCGCGTGGATTATTGCGATTGTCGCGTGCGTTGCGAGTCGTTGCGCGCTTTGATACGCGCTCCACCAACGCTCCCGGGAGGGAACCCATGAAGTCCAGATTCACGCTCGCCATCGCGCTCGCCGCGATCCTCTTCACATTGCCCGCGGCCGCCAACGACGGCGACACCAAGGCGCATCACGCGCGCGAAGCGAAAGCCGCCGCGCACGAGCACGACAAGGATGCGAAGGACCCACCCGCCGAAGGCAGCCAGCAGCACAAGATGAAGGTGTGCAACGTCGAGGCGGGCAAGAAGAACCTGAAGGGCGACGAGCGCCGCTCCTTCATGAGCAGCTGCCTCAAGGGCTGACAATGAAACGGGCCCGCTGCATGCAGCGGGCCCGTCTCATCGATACGGCAGCGTCAGGCGCGCGAGGTGCGTTGGTACCAATAGGCGCGCAGGTCGTGGCTCCAGCCCGACGAGATCGGCACCTTCGGTCCCTGGTTCGCGTGCATCTTGGCGAGCACCCAGCGCGCGCGTGCGCGGCGTGACCAGGTCGGGAAAAACTGGCGGGATAAAGCCCGGGCGTGCGCGAAGCTTGTGATCTTCATACGGCAAAACTCTCCAGGTGTCTCCGTGTAGAGACATGATCGAGGCTCTGCCTCGATCCATCTGTCCTCGGCGGCCTGAATCACGTATCGGATTTGTCCTGCACGAGGTAGGCGCGCGCGAGTTTGAGGCGGCCACGCCCGTGGCGCCCTTCGCCGAACACCGTCTGCGCAAGCGTGGGCCCACAGCGGACACGGTCATTGGAAAAGTGACGGATTCCACATCCGTGCTGCGGATACTGCGGCCGTACAACCGGTCATCGTCCGCAGACTTCCGGCGGTCGCCACCGCTATGCTGGCCGCGGGATTGGTTGCAATATGGGCACACGGCGCCAAGGGTTCGCCCGGTCGCGCCGCACAGGAGAAGGAAATGCGTCGAACGCTGCTCGCCGCCCTAATCTTCCCGCTGGCCTTCGCAGCCGCGGCGAATGAAGGCGTCGAGCCTTCGATACAGGCCCGCAGCCTCGCCTCCGCCGCCGCTGGGGCGATTCCCGCCAGGCAGGCCGACGCCCCGTTCAAGGCGGGACGCGATCCCATGCCGGAGCTGATCCTGCGCGAAGAGCTCGCGCGGCGGGGTCCGAGCGGCTCGTGCGAGAGCGCGGCCACCGATCTCTGCTACGACCTGAACGACGCACGGGTTGTCTATCGGCCCGCCCGGCGCTACATGCCGGCGGTCGAAGGGCTCCGCGCGGAGAGCGTCTCGCTCCGCCGCGACAAGATCGTCTTCAAGTACAGCTTCAGGTAAGGGCTAGCGGGAGGCGAGCTTCGCGTCGCCGAGCGACTTGTTCTTGTCGTCGCGGGCGGCACGCAGGCATTCCACGCGGCCTTCTCCCATGCGGCTCGAGCAGCGCGCCTTGGCGACGTCGTAGGAGGCCTTGACGCGCACCTGGCGCGCCTCGTCGGCGGCCATCACGGTGCCGTGATAGCGCGCGGCGAGGTCGGCTTTCTTGACGCGTTCCTCGGCGCGCACTTCCGCCTTGCAGACGTCCTTGTCCGCGCCCTGCAGGCCGCGGCAGCGCCCCATCGCCACGCGCGAGTCCGATTCGATCATCTTCTTCGCGGCGGAGAAGTCCGCCGGCGACATGAGCGTGCGCGGGGTATCGACCGCCGCGCCGATGCCGAACGCGGCAACGCTCACGAGGAAGAGGGCGAGGAACGAAGTGACGAGCAGCTTGGTGCGCTTCATGGTTTTCTTTCGCGGGGCCATCGGTCGGGCGAGGCGTCGGCTCACGTTGCGGGCCGGTCTCGTCTGGATGATCGCCCGCGTACCCGCGCCGATCTGTCGGCGCTGGCGGATTCCGGGGGGTAACTTGTCTGACATTGCTGCGGGACGGGCCGCGGCGGCGCGGCGCGAAACAAAAAGGGCCGATCCGAAGATCGGCCCTTGCGGTGTGGCGAAGTCCATCCCAGGCTGCCGGGTCAGACCGTTACTTCTTGGTCGTGCCGGTGGTGGTGGTGGTCGTGGTATTCGACGGCGTCGCGGCGGGAGCCGTCGACGGGGTCGAAGCGGGGGCGGCCGCCACGTTCTTGCGGTTGCCCTTCAGGGCGGCAAGGGCCTTGTCCTTGTCGGCCTTGGCGGCTTTCTTGCAGGAGGCCATCTCGGCGCCCTTCTGGTCCTCGCACTTTTCCTTCGCGACTTCATACGCGCCCTCGACCTTCATCTTCTCGAGGTCGGCGCGATTCTTGTCGTTCGGGTTCTTCTTGAGGTCCAGCTCTTTCTTCGCGATCTTCTCGTTGGCCTTCGCCTCGGCCTGGCAGATGTCGCGGGCGTTGTCCTTGAGGCTCTTGCACTTTTCCTTCGCGGCCTTGGCGTCGGCCTCGACGCGGTCCTTCTCGCGCTTGTAGTCGTCGCGCGAGATGCCGGTCGACTTGTTCTCCATGCTGCTGGGCGTCACGGCCTTGGCCGCGGGGCTCGGGGTGGTCTGAGCAGGAACTAGCGTCGCCGCGCCCAGCAGGAAAGCCCCGGACAGGGCGGCGTAAAGAGTATTCATTTTCATTGTGGGTCTCCTTATGCGATTCCAGTCATGGACTGGCGTCATTTGGTAGTCAATGGATGCCGCCGGACGTTACTCCGGGGCAAGCAGATCATGGTGCCCGGCGTCAGCCAAATCTGTCGGCGGAATGGAATTGCCATGGCGCTGGTTTCTGATAGCCGTGTCGGCGGTCGCCTACAGAACGCAACGCGCATGCGGGGCTCCAACTCCATTGCCCAGGAGAAGCCATGAACGCACCCCCCGGACCCTTCACCCTCCCGCCCCTGCCTTGGCCGGAGAATGCCCTCGAGCCCGTCATTTCGGGGCGCACCATGGGATTGCATTACGGCAAGCACCATCGCGCGTACGTGAACAAGCTGAACGAGCTGGTCGCCGGCACGCGGTTGGCGGAAATGACGCTGGAACAGGTGATCGCCGAGACGGCGGGCAGCAAGGATCGCCAGAAGGTCTTCAACAACGCCGCGCAGGCCTGGAACCATGCTTTCTTCTGGAATTGCCTGCGCCCCGCGAGCGAGGCCGAACCCG
>DATLEL010000370.1:0-2668 GCA_035525255.1 Usitatibacter sp. | reverse complement strand
CACCTCACCGATCTCGGCGTGCTGCGACTGCGCGACATGCTGGAGCTTCCCGCGGAGGGCATCGCGCGGCGTTTCGGGCCGGAGATCTCGCTGTCCCTCGACCGCCTCATGGGCCGCGTGCCGGATCCGCGCGAGCCCTATGTGCCGCCGCCACGCCTGCGCTCCCGCCTGGAGCTGCCCGCGGAAGCCGAGGGGGTCGAGGCTTTGCTGTTCCCGTTGAAGCGCCTGCTGGCGGAGTTCGAGGGTGCGTTGCGCGGACGCGGCGCCGGCGTGCAGCGATTGATGCTGCTGCTCGAGCACGGGCGGCGCTCGCGCACGCGCGTGCCGCTGGACTTCGCCTCCCCCGAACGCGAAGCGGATTTCATCCTCGCCATCGCGCGCGAGAAGCTGGGGCGGCTCACGCTCACGGCGCCCACGCTCGGGCTCGACCTGCGCGCCGAAGCGCTGCTCCCCTATGTGCCTCGCGAGGGCACATGGCTCCCCGGCGCGCGCGAGCAGTCGCTCGATCGGGAGCGGCTGGTTGAGCGCCTCGCCGCGCGCCTGGGCAGCGAGCGCGTATTCGGCATCGCGCTCGCGGACGATCATCGGCCGGAGAGTGATTGGGCGCCGGTGAAAGATTGGACCCCGGTCCATAGTCGCATTGCGACGCCCGGGGTGACGAAGGTGAATCGCCCCACCTGGCTCCTGCAGCGCCCCCAGCGCCTCATCTCCCGCGACGGCAAGCCCACGCTGCAGGGCGCGCTCGAGCTGTGCGCGGGACCGGAGCGCATCGAATCGGGATGGTGGGACGGCCAGGAGGTGCGGCGCGACTACTACGTGGCGATGAGCGAGCGCGGCGAAGCCTACTGGGTGTTCCGCGAGCATCGCGACCTCGAAGCCTGGTACCTGCACGGCCTGTTCGCATGATCCCCGGCTACAGCGAGCTGCATTGCGTGAGCAACTACACGTTCCTGCGCGGCGCATCGGATCCCGAGGAGCTCGTGCATCGCGCGGCGGAGCTGGGCTATGGCGCCATCGCCGTCACCGATGAATGCTCGGTGGCGGGCATCGTGCGGGCGCACGGCGCCGCGAAGGATGCCGGCATCAAGCTCCTCGTCGGCACCGAGCTCACCCTGGCCGATGGCCTGAAGCTGGTGCTGCTGGTGCAAAACCTGCGCGGCTACGAGACCCTCTGCGAGCTCATCACCAAGGCGAGGCGGGCGGCTCCGAAGGGGGAGTACCGCATCGCTCTTGGGGATTTCCCGGAAAGTACCGAAGGCTTGTTGTGTCTGTGGATTCCCGGGCTGGATTCCCGGCTTCACGGGAATGACGTCTCCGCACGTTTCCCGGGGCGCGCTTATATCGCCGTCGAGCTGCATCGGGGCGCGGACGACGAGGCGCGCCTGGCCGAGCTGGAGGAGATCGGGCGGCAGGCAGGCATGCCTTGCGTTGCCGCGGGCGACGTGCACATGCACGTGCGCAGCCGGAAAAAGCTGCAGGACGTGATGAGCGCGATCCGCATGCGCTGCACGCTCGCCGAAGCCGGCCGCAGGCTGCTGCCCAACAGCGAGCGTTACCTGCGCGCCATCGGCCGCATCGCGGCGATTTATCCGGCGCGCCTCATGGCCGCCGCGCTCGACGTGGCGAGCCGCTGCACTTTCTCGCTGGACGAGATCCGCTACGAATATCCCGAGGAGTTGGTGCCCGCGGGAGAGTCGCCCGCCACGCACCTGCGCAAGCTCACCTATGCGGGCCTGGCGGAGCGCTATCCGGCAGGCGCCCCGGCTTCCGTGGTGCAGACCGTCGAGCACGAGCTGAAGCTGGTGGCCGAGCTGGCCTACGAGCCGTTCTTCCTCACGGTGCACGACATCGTGCGCTTCGCGCGCAGCCAGTCGATCCTCTGCCAGGGGCGCGGCTCTGCGGCCAATTCCGCGGTCTGCTACTGCCTCGGCATCACCGAGGTGGATCCTGGCCGCATGTCGGTGCTGTTCGAGCGCTTCATCTCCAAGGAGCGCAACGAGCCGCCCGACATCGACGTGGATTTCGAGCACCAGCGGCGCGAGGAGGTGATCCAGTACATCTATGCCAAGTACGGACGCGAGCGCGCCGCCCTCACGGCGGTGGTCATCACCTACCAGCCGAGGAGCGCGCTGCGCGACGTGGGCAAGGCGCTCGGCCTCTCGCTCGACCAGGTGGACCTGCTCGCCAAGTCGATGTCGTGGTGGGACAACCGCCAGGCGATGGAGAAGCGCCTGTCGGAAGGCGGCTTCGACCTTTCCAGCCGCGTCATCCGGCAGGTGATCGACCTCACCCAGGAGCTCATCGGCTTCCCGCGCCACCTCTCGCAGCACCCCGGTGGGTTCGTCATCGACAACCGCCGCCTCTCGCGCCTGGTGCCGGTGGAGAACGCCTCGATGCCGGACCGCACCGTCATCCAGTGGGACAAGGACGACCTCGACGCCATGGGGCTCCTCAAGGTCGACGTGCTCGGCCTCGGCATGCTCTCGTGCATCCGGCGTGCGCTCGCGCTCGTCGGGCGGAAATTCTCCGAGATCCCGCCCGAAGACCCGAAGGTCTACGAGATGGTCCAGCGCGCCGACACCATCGGCGTCTTCCAGATCGAGTCGCGCGCGCAGATGTCGATGCTGCCGCGCCTGAAGCCGCGCTGCTTCTACGACCTGGTGATCGA
>DATLEL010000352.1:0-6605 GCA_035525255.1 Usitatibacter sp. | reverse complement strand
ATCGACGAGGCGCTCGCCATGGAGGGCACCGGCGCGATCCGCTCGGTGATCGTCTACAAGAGGAGCGGCAGCGCCATCGCGATGAAGGACGGGCGCGACAAGTGGTGGCACGACGTGGTGCGCACCCAGCCCATGGATTGCGAGCCCACGCCGGTCAATGCCGAGCATCCGCTCTTCATCCTGTACACCTCGGGCTCCACCGGCAAGCCCAAGGGCGTGCAGCATTCGACGGGCGGCTACCTGCTGCACGCGATCCTCACCATGAAGTGGACCTTCGACTACAAGCCCACGGACATCTTCTGGTGCACGGCCGACGTGGGCTGGGTCACCGGCCACACATACATCGCTTATGGCCCCCTGGCCGTCGGCGCGACGGAAGTGATCTTCGAGGGCGTGCCGACCTATCCCGACGCGGGCCGCTTCTGGAAGATGATCCAGGACCACAAGGTGACGGTGTTCTACACCGCGCCCACGGCCATCCGCTCGCTCATCAAGGCGGGCGGCGACCTGCCCGACAAGTACAACCTGAAGACGCTCCGCATCCTCGGCACGGTGGGCGAGCCCATCAACCCGGAAGCTTGGCGCTGGTACTACGACACGGTGGGCGGCGGACGCTGCCCGGTGGTGGACACGTGGTGGCAGACCGAGACCGGCGGCCACATGATCACGCCGCTGCCCGGCGTGCACAGCCTCAAGCCCGGATCGTGCCAGGCGCCGCTGCCGGGGATCATCGCCGACATCGTCGACGAGACCGGCCACCCGGTGGAAAACGGCAAGGGCGGCATCCTCGTCATCAAGCGGCCGTGGCCCGCGATGATCCGCACCATCTGGGGCGACCCGGAGCGCTTCCGCAAGAGCTATTACCCCGACGACTTCCAGGGAAAGTATTACCTGGCCGGCGACGGTGCAACGCGCGACGAGAAAGGCGACATCACCATCATGGGCCGCATCGACGACGTGCTGAACGTCTCGGGGCACCGCCTGGGCACGATGGAGATCGAGTCGGCGCTGGTCTCCAACGCGAAGCTGGTGGCCGAAGCCGCGGTGGTCGGCCGTCCCGACGACCTGACCGGGGAAGCGGTGTGCGCCTTCGTGGTGCTGAAGGGCGCGCGGCCCACCGGCGACGAGGCGCAGAAGATCGCGAAGGAGCTGCGCGACTGGGTCGGCAAGGAAATCGGCTCCATCGCGAAGCCCAAGGACATCCGCTTCGGCGACAACCTGCCGAAGACGCGCTCCGGCAAGATCATGCGGCGGCTGCTGCGCTCGATCGCCAAGGGAGAGGCCATCACGCAGGACATCTCCACGCTGGAGAACCCCGCGATCCTGGACCAGCTCAAGCAGAACCTCTGAGCCCGCGGAGGTTTATGTGGTGGATTTCGGGGGGGAGATGTTAGGATCGGCGCGTCCTCGGGTCAGCCCACGCCAAGTTGGGTGCCCCATCGCCCGGGCCAAGCGTTTTCCCTAAAAAGCGAATCGGAGGAGGAGCTCATGGCAACGACGACCGTCAACGGCGTCACTCCCACGGAAGAGAAGAAGGTCATCTTCGCTTCTTCCCTGGGAACGGTGTTCGAGTGGTACGACTTCTACCTGTATGCAACCCTCGCGCCCTTCTTCGCGGCGCTGTTCTTCCCGAAGGGCAATGCCACCGCGGCGCTGCTGTCCGCGTTCGCCGCCTACGCCGCGGGCTTCCTCGTGCGGCCATTCGGCGCCATCATCTTCGGGCGCATCGGCGACCTGGTAGGCCGCAAGTACACCTTCCTGGTGACGATCCTGTTCATGGGCGGTGCCACCTTCCTCGTCGGCCTGCTGCCCACGTACGAGTCGATCGGCTGGCTCGCTCCCATCCTGCTCGTGACGCTGCGCCTGGTGCAGGGGCTCGCGCTCGGCGGGGAGTACGGCGGCGCCGCGACTTACGTGGCGGAGCATGCGCCGCACGGCAAGCGCGGTTACGACACCTCGTGGATCCAGACCACGGCCACGCTCGGCTTCTTCCTGTCGCTCCTCGTGATCGGGATCTGCCGCTTCGGCGGCGTGATGACCCCGGCGGAATTCGCGAGCTGGGGCTGGCGCATCCCGTTCCTCGTCTCCCTCGTGCTGCTGATCTTCTCGATCTACATCCGCCTCAAGCTGAACGAGTCGCCCGTGTTCCAGCGGATGAAGGCCGAGGGCCGCGGCTCGAAGAGCCCGCTCACCGACAGCTTCCTGCGCTACCCCAACAACAAGTACGTGCTGCTGGCGCTCCTCGGCGCCACCGCCGGCCAGGGCGTGGTGTGGTACACGGGCCAGTTCTACGCGCTCTTCTTCCTCACCATCACGCTCAAGGTGGACGGCCAGACCGCGTACACGCTGATCGCGCTGGCGCTCCTGTTGGGCACGCCATTCTTCATCGTCTTCGGCGCGCTGTCGGACAAGATCGGCCGGCTGAAGATCATCCTCGCCGGCTGCCTCATCGCGGCGCTCACGTACTTCCCGCTCTTCAAGGCGCTCACGCACTTCGTGAACCCGGCGCTGGAGACGTTCGCCACGGCGAACCCGATCCAGGTGCAGGCGAAGGATTGCAACTTCCACATCTTCGTCGGCCCGTGGTCGAACTTCACCGATTGCGACCGCGCCAAGGACTTCCTCACCAAGTCGGGGCTGTCGTTCACGTCCACCACCCTGCCGGCGGATGCGAAGGACAACGTAGTCATGAAGATCGGCCCGACCGAGGTGAAGGGCTGGAACGAGGCCAACGTGAAGAAGGCGCTCGCCGACCTCAAGTACCCGGCTACCGCGGACAAGAACGCCATCAACTGGCCGATGACGCTGCTGATCCTGTTCATCATGATGATCTACGTCACCATGGTGTACGGGCCCATCGCGGCATTCCTGGTGGAGCTCTTCCCCACACGCATCCGCTACACGTCGATGTCGCTGCCGTACCACATCGGCAACGGCTGGTTCGGGGGCATGCTGCCGCTCCTCGCCACGGCAATGGTGGCGGCCTCGGGCGACATCTACTACGGGCTCTGGTACCCGATCATCGTGGCGTTGATGACGGTGGTCGTCGGTGCCCTCTTCCTGCGCGACAACAAGGAACAGGACATCAACACCTGACCTTCGCAACGCGCATCCAACCCCGCCGGGCGCAACCCGGCGGGGTTTTCTTTTTCCTTGAGCCTCACCGGCGAAGCTAGGACAATCGAACAGCGACCATCCACGGGCGAGGCGCGCGAGAGACGCTCCGCCCCCATCGGGGGAGGGCCAATGTCAGCCGGGGATATCTACCGCAAGACCGCGCGCGGCACGCTGGAGATCGCGCAGCGCAAGCTCAAGCTGAATCCGCGGGTGCGCACCATGCTGATCCTGATCGACGGGCTGCAGCCCGAGCTGCTGGTGAAGGAGGAGGCGGTCAAGGTGGGAGCGCCGGCGGACTTCCTCGACCAGCTCCTGCAGCTGGGATTGATCGAGAAGGCGGGGCGCGTGGCGGGTGCGGCGCAAGCCCCGCCGCAGCAGGCGCCGGTGGACGAATTTTCCCGCTTCCGGGTGGCCAAGGAATTCATGAACGTGACCATCGTCGATGCGCTCGGCATCAAGTCGTTCTTCTTCACGCTCAAGCTGGAGCGTGCCGGCACCCTGGCCGACTTGCGCGAGCTCGCCGCGCCGTACCGCGAGGCGCTCGCGAAGTCCGAGGGCGACGCCCAGGCGGCGGTCCTCGCCGCGCGGCTGGAGGAAATGCTGCGCTGATGCTGTTCCGCTACTTCGCGCGCGAGATCCTCGCGACGAGCTTCCTGGTGCTGGCGGCGCTGCTGGCGCTGTTCGGCTTCTTCGACCTGATCCGGGAGCTGGACGACCTCGGCAAGGGCAACTACCGGCTCTCGTCGATGCTGGCATACGTCGCCCTCACGCTTCCCTCGCACGCGTACGTGCTGCTGCCCGCCGCGGGGCTCATGGGTACGCTCTTCGCGCTCGCACGGATGTCGGAGCAGTCCGAGATCACGGTGATGAGGTCCTCGGGCCTGTCGCTCTCGCGGCTCGCGCTCTACGTCGCCGGCGCCGGCATTGCGCTTGCGGTGGTCACGATGTCGGTGGGGGAGCTGGTGGCGCCATATACCGAGGAAGCCGCCAAGGGGCTGCGCCTCAAGGCCACGCGCTCCATCGTGGCGCGCGAGTTCCGCTCGGGCTTCTGGGTGAAGGACGACCGCAGCTTCGTGAACATCTCGGACGTGACGCCCGATACGGAGCTGCTCAACCTGCGCATCTACGAATTCGATGCCGCATACCGCCTCACGGCCATCAGCCGCGCCGAGAAAGGCACGTATGCGGGCCCGAATCGCTGGCAGCTCTCCAACGTGGAGCTCACGCGTTTCCAGGGCGACGAGGCGAAGCTCGAGCGCCTGCCGCAGGCCACGTGGAATTCGGTGCTCACGCCGGACATCCTCTCGGTGCTGAAGATCGTGCCCGAGCGCATGTCGGTGCTGAACCTGCGCGCCTACATCGAGCACCTGCGCGACAACCGGCAGAAGGCGACGCGTTACGAGATCGCGTTCTTCACCAAGCTGCTCTACCCGGTGGCGACCATCCTGCTGATGATCCTCGCGATCCCCTTCGCGCTCGCCTCGGTGCGCGCGGGCGGCGTGGGCGCGAAGATCGTGATGGGCATCATGATCGGGCTCGCGTTCCATTTCGCCGGGCGGCTCATGTCGCACATCGGGCTGCTGAACGATTGGCCGGCGCTCATCTCCGCGGGGCTTCCGGTGCTGATCGTCGCCGTGGTGGCCACCTTCACCTTGCGGCGCGCGGAAGTTCGTTAGGCCCTGGGGCCTTCGAGGATGGCGGTGCCGCAGAGACGATCGTGGAGGAACTGGCGATCGCGATCGAAGAGCGCCCACCAGAACCCCAAACCCGCCGCGAAGAAGCTCGCCAGCGCGAGCACGTAGCGCAGCACGGCGCGCGAACCCGTGAGCCTCGAGCCGTCGGCGTTCGCGACGCGCAGGTTCCATGTCTTCATCGGCAGCGTCTGCCCGCCGCGCGTCCAGAACCAGGTGAAGTACACCCCGCACACCGCCAGCACCCAGAGCTGCAGTGCATGGCGCCGCCAGCCGTGGCTGGCGTCGCTCACGATGGCGAGGAACGGGAAGGTCGCGAGGAAGACCAGCGCCAGGAGCAGCAGCAGCTCGTAGACCCCGCTTGCCAGCCGGCGGCCGATCCCCGGCGCGCGGGGACTCACCGCGATGGGCGGGACGGCTCGGGCGGGCCCTGGTGGCGCTGCAGCCATCGCTCCCGCAGCTCGTGCTGCTTCTCGGGCGGCAGCTTGCGCATGCCCTGGAAGGTCTCGCGCGCGGCGCGGCGCTGCTCGGGCGACATGGCCGCCCAGTCGCGGATGCGCGTCTCGAAGCGCTCCTTCTGGATCGGCTGCATCTGCGGATAGCGGCGCGCCGCGCCCTTGAGGCGCTCCTGCTGGTAGCCGGGCATGCGGTCCCAGTCGGGCTGCACCGGGCGCAGCACCTGGCGCTCCTCGGGGGAGAGGCGTGTCCAGGGTGTCTGCTGGATCTTGAGCTTCTCGGGGTCACGCGGCGTGGGCTGCGCCCAGGCGCAGGCCGCCGCCAGCGCCAGGACGGCGGCGATCAGCCGTGCTGCTTGCCGAGCCATGAGCGGAAGTCCTGGTCGAGGAAGGCATCGGGAGGCAGCTCCTGGGTCAGGAGCTGGGCGTCGAGGTCGCCCAGGTCCGGGTCGGAGACCGACTGCATCGCGAGCACCGCCACCAGCACGGCAACCGGCAGCCACAGCATCGAGCGCTGGAAGACCGAGTAGTGCAGCGTCTGCGCCGTCCCCGCGCTCACCGTCACCAGTCCCAGCAGGCGCACCGGCTCGCGGTACGCGTCCAAGGCGCGCAGCCGCGCCGAGCGCAGGCGGGTGGCCTGCATCTCTCCCACGCCGTCCGCGGAGCGGTCCAGCCAGGGCTTCAGCTTTGCAGCAAATTCCTTTTCATTCATAGTGTTATCCCTTTTGATCTCAGGACTTTCGCCAACGCGTGCGTGGCCCGGGAGCAGTGCGTCTTCACACTGCCTTCCGAGCAACCCATCGCCTTGGCCGTCTCGCTCACGTCGAGTTCCTCCCAGTAACGCAGCATGAAGGCCTCGCGTTGACGCGCCGGCAGGCCTTGCACGGCGGCCTCGATCGCGGCCATCACCTGGGACTGCTCGAGCTGGGCGGCCGGGGAGACCGGGACGTTGCCGTCGTCGGGGAGCTCCATGTGCTCCAGCGGGTCCGAATCCTCGTCGTCTCCGCCCATGCCGAAGTTGGAGAGCAGGGTGGTCCAGGTCGAGCGCACCTTGCTGCGCCGGAAGTGGTCGCGGATCGCGTTCTGCAGGATGCGCTGGAAGAGCATCGGCAGCTCGGCCGCGGGCTTGTCGGCGTACTTCTCCGCCAGCCGCATCATGGCGTCCTGGGCGATGTCGAGCGCGGATTCCTCCTCCTGCACCGCGAACACCGCCTGCTTGAAGGCGCGGCGCTCCACGGAGGCGAGGAAATCCGACAGCTCCTTCTTGGTGGCCAGGTGCGTCCTCTCGGAACAGGTGAGCGCGAAATGGTAGCAAACGTGCCCGCCGGGACCCCTGCGGCAC
>DATLEL010000343.1:0-3147 GCA_035525255.1 Usitatibacter sp. | reverse complement strand
CCGCCCGGAGTGGGGATCTTCTTCAGCAGCGCGGAATACTTGTCGTTGTCGAAGGGCGTCGACTCCGTGAGCATGCGGCTCATCTCCACGCGCAGCGCAGCGGCCATGAGCTGCAGGGCCTGGCTGTTGGAGGCGCCGCCGTCGATGAGTCGATCGTAGGTGATGCGCGCCTCGGGTGGATCGTCGGTGTTGATCTGGTTCAGCACCGTGTCCAGCATCGCGTCGCGGACGGTCTTGTCGTTCATGGCCCCTCCGTTGCCTTCGGTGCGGACATTGTAGCGGCTAGCTCATCTTCGAAGGCAGCCAGGTGACGATCCCCGGGAAGTAGTAGATCAGCGCCACCGCGGCCACCATGAGGAAGAAAAGCGGCAGCGCCGCGCGCGCGATCCAGGTGATCTGCCGGTTGGTCATTCCCTGCAGCACGAACAGGTTGAATCCCACCGGCGGCGTGATCTGTGCCATCTCCACGACCAGCACGATGAAGATGCCGAACCAGATGAGGTCGACTCCCGCGCGCTGGATGGTGGGCAGGATCACGCCCATGGTGAGCACCACCATCGAGATGCCGTCGAGAAAGCAGCCGAGCACGATGTAGAAGACCATCAGCCAGAAGAGGAGCGCCATCTGCGACAGCCCCAAGCCGGAGATGAATTCCGCGAGGCGCCGCGGCAGCCCGATGTAGCCCATGGAAAGCGTGAGGAACGCGGCGCCCGCGAGGATCAGCGCGATCATGCAATAGAGGCGTGTCGCGCCCATCAGGCTATCCATGAACACCCTGCGCGTCATGGAGCCCTGTACAAGCGACAGCACCAGTGAGCCCACCACGCCGAGCGCGGCGGCTTCGGTCGCCGTCGCGATGCCCACGTAGATCGAGCCCAGCACCAGCGCGATCAAACCGACCACCGGAATCAGGTGCCGGGACGCGTACACCTTCTCGCGGAAGGTCATGGTGGCATCGGGGGGCGGGATCTTGCCCGGATTGAGCAGTGCCCAGGCGATGGTGTATCCCATGAAGAGGCCGGCCAGCAGCAGCCCGGGAATCACGCCCGCGATGAAGAGCCGCGTGATGGACACCTCCGCCGCGACTCCGTAGACGATCATGATGATCGACGGCGGGATCAACAAGCCGAGGGTGCCGGCGCCCGCCAGCGTGCCGATGGTCATGCTTTCGGGATAGCCTCGCCGCGCGAGCTCGGGCAACGTCATCTTGCCGATGGTGGCGCAGGTGGCCGCGCTCGACCCGGACACCGCGGCGAAAATGGTGCAGCCGATGATGTTGGTATGCAGCAGGCGCCCGGGGATCCGCGAAAGCCACGGCGCCAGGCCACGGAACATATCCTCCGAGAGCTTGGTGCGGAACAGGATTTCCCCCATCCATACGAAGAGCGGCAGCGCGGTGAGAGTCCATGACGACAGCGACCCCCACACCGTGACGGCCATGGCATCGCCGGCCGCGCGGCTGGTGAAGAGCTCCATGCCGATCCAGGCTACCCCCAGCAGCGACAGCCCGATCCACAGCCCGCTGGAGAGAAGCAGGAAGAGGAAGAGGATGAGGAGCGCGGTGATGAAGGCGTCCATGCCTATTCCATCAGCTTCAGCTCGTCGCCGGTGGCGAGCGCCTTGCCCCGCAAGACTTGCACCAGGTCGTCCACCATCGCAATGAACAAGACGACCGAGCCCAGTGCCATGCCGATCTGCGGTATCCACAGGGGCGTCGCGTCGTTGCCTTGCGAGATGTCGTTGAACTCACGCGAGAGGATCGCGAGGCGGATGCTGAAGAAGGCGAGGGAGCCGCAGAAGACCGCGCCCGCGAGATGGCTCCAGATCTCGAGCGGCCTGCGCAAGCGCCCCCCGAACCGGTCGAGGAAAAGCGTCACCCGAATGTGCTCGCCTCGCTTGAGGGTGTGGGCGAGCGCGAGGAAGCTCGCCGCCGCCATGCAATAGCCCGCGTAAGCGTCGGAGCCGCGCAGGTTGAACCCCGCAAGCCGCCCGACGACGCTCGCCAGCACCATCAGGAGGATCCCCACCATGAAAAACGCCGCCAGGTACCCGGCGGCGTCATAGGTGAAGTCGAGCGCTTTGCGCACGGCGCTCGCTCCGCCTTACTTCCTGTACGCGTCCACGATGGCTTTCCCATCCGCTCCCGCGGTCTTCAGCCACTCCTCGGTCATGGTCGCGCCGATTTTCTCGAAATCCGCCTTGAGCTGCGCCGAGGGCGGCGACACGGTCATGCCGTTCTTGCGGAATTGATCGAGGTAGAAGGTGTTCTTTTCCTCCGAAGTCTTCCAGCCGCGCTCCTCGGCATCGCGGGCGGACTTGAGGATCGCGTCCTGCGATGCCTTGTCCAGCGCCTCGAACGCTTTCTTGTTCACGAACACCACGTTCTTGGGCAGCCATGCCTGGGTGTCGTAGTAGTTCTTCACCACTTCCCACGCCTTGGTGTCGTACCCGGTCGCGCCCGAGGTGATGTTCGCATTGACCGCGCCGGTGGCGAACGCCTGCGCAAGCTCCGCCGCCTGGATGGTCACCGGTTGCGCGCCCGCCAGCTCGGCGATGCGCGAGGTGTATGGGTTGTAGGTGCGCATCTTCAGGCCCTTCATGTCCGCCACCGACGCGAGCGGCTTCGAGGAGTAGATGCCCTGGGGCGGCCAGGCCACCGCGTAGAGGATCTTCATGCCCTGCTTGTCGAAGCGATCCTCGATGGCCCTTTTCGAGGCTTGCCACAGCTTGCGCGCGTCGGAGTAGCTGGTCGCGAGGAACGGCACCGAGTCGACGCCGAAGACCGGGTCCTCGTTGGAGTAACCCGACAGCAGGATCTCGCCGATCTGGGCCTGCCCACCCTGCACCGCGCGCTTGATCTCGGGCGCCTTGAAGAGCGACGCGTTGGAATGCACGGTGATCTTCACCTTGCCCCCGGTCGCCTTGTCGACATCGCTGGCGAATTGCACCACGTTCTCGGTGTGGAAGTTGGTAGGCGCGTAGGGAGTGGGCATGTCCCACTTGGTCTGCGCCACGGCGCTCGCGCAGAAGGCGGCGGCCATGGCGGCAACGGCGGCGTTCAGTCTCATCGGTTCCTCCGGGGGTGAGGGCCGAACCTAGCAAACGCGCTCCCCCATGTCAAAATCCCTCGATGGGCGCGCAATGGCA
>DATLEL010000336.1:0-4398 GCA_035525255.1 Usitatibacter sp. | reverse complement strand
GGCAGGAACACGTGGTTCACCGACTGGCGGCAGATCTGCACCAGCGGCGCCAGCACCGTGGCGATCGAGAACGAGGCGAACTGCGCCACCGAAAACACGGCGGCGGCGATCCACTGGTCCCCCTGGGTGCGGATGCCGTGCAGCGTGCCCGACGCGGCGAAGGGCAGCGCCTGCTTGAGCTGCGCGCCGAGCGCCTCGCGGCTGCCCACCGGGCCGCCGAGCCCGTGGTAGCGCGCCACGTAGGAAACGAGCAGCCCCGCCTTGATGAGCGCGAAGGCGAGCAGCCCCCACAGCACCGGGCCCAGCTCCTGGGTCATGATCGCGAGCGCCGAGAGCACCACGGCGCGAATGGCGGAGAGCGACACGATGGCCCGCGCCTGCCAGCTCACGCGCTCTTCCGCGGTGGGCAGCACGTCCAGGAGCGAGGCGAACACCCACGTGAGCACGAAGGCAGGCACCAGCGCTCCGTGGCCCGCGAACGTCTCCTCGAGCTTGCCCGGCAGCAGCGGATTCCACGCCGAGAGCGCCCACGCCGAGACGAGCCCCGCGCCCACCAGGAAGATCATCGTCTGGTTGATGAACAGGCGCTGCGTCGGGCGATCCGAGCGCGGCAGGAAGTAATACAGGCTGGGCCCCATGCACATCGGCGTGATCACCATGAGGGTCATCACCGCGAGCCACATCAGCCGGTACTGGCCGAACTCGTGCGCGTCCAGGGTGCGCGTGAGCACCATGGGCAGCAGGAACTGCAACGCGAAGTCGATCGCGTTGGCGGTTCCGAGCGACAGCGCGCGCCGCTCGAGGCTGGCGGGGATGGCGCTCACGGGTTGCGGGTCCAGGGGGCGATCTCGCGCTCGTAGAGGCCGACGATCGCCTCGACGGAATGGTGGCCGCGGAAATGGGTCTCCACGCGTTGCGAGGCCGCGTGCCAGTGAAGGTCGTCGCCCATGAGCCGGCCCACCTTGTGGACCATGTCGTCGGTGTCGGCGGCGATGTCGTACACCGGCGCGCCGCCCTCGCGCGAGCCGGTGTCCACGAAGGCGACCGTGGGCACGCCACGCGACCAGGCTTGCAGGAACGTGTTGGGGAAGCCTTCGTAGAGCGAGGTGTTCACCACCACGCGGGCGCCGTCGAAGAAGCGGTCCGCCTCGGCGAAGGGCACGAAGCCGCGGAAATCCACGTTGGGAAGCGCGCGCGCGGCGTCGCGGATCGACGCGTGGTATTCCTCGCCGCGGCGACCGGGATCGCCGCCGCCGATGACCACGAAGCGGTGCTGCGGCATGCGGCGCGCGAGCTCCAGCATCAGCTCGGGGCGCTTGGGCGGGCGAACCGTCGCCACCCACAGGACGTAGCCGCCGCGGTCGGCGCGGGCGCCCGGGGGCGGCGTGTAGCAGTTCGGGATCAAGGTGCCTTCGCGGCCATAGTTGGCGCGCAGGGTCGAGCGCTGCGCCTCGTTCTGCACCAGCACCTGGTCGACGCTCCTCACGCCGTGCTGGAAGATCTTGCGGTCGCGCGTGTAGACGATGTCTTCCTTGCCGGGGACGAAATCCACGTCGGAAGCGCCGGCGTAGATCGAGCGGCGCTGGTAGCGGCGGCAGAATTCGGCGGTGATGGCGGTCGCGATGGCCGCGGTACGCTGGTAATAGACGTCGGCATCCACCCGCTTCAGGGTGCTCCACAGCGACGTGAGCCGCGGGTGCAGGAAGCGCAAAACCGGAATTCCGGCATCGGGCTTGTACGTCTTGTAGACCCTCACCCCCTTCACCACCGCCTCGTCGGGCTGGCCGTAGTCGAGGCAGATCATCGACACGCGATAGCCTCGCGCGGCGAGCGCGGGGGCGATCACGCTCTGCTGCACCTCGGCGCCACCCACGACCTGGATGTCGCCGTCGCCGGACAGGATCGGCCACGTGGTGGCGGCCACGAAGCAGATGTGCGGCTTGCGCAGCGGGATCGGCGGGACCGCGCGCAGCCGGGCTTCCTCGCGGTCGCGGACGGCGTCCACTTTAAGCGGCGAGCGCGCGGGCATCGGGGCGTACATATCGGGCATAGACACGTTCGAGTTCCCTGGTGGCGGTTTCGATGCTGGCGTGGGCACGGACCCAGCGCTTCTGCTCGGACGCGATCGCCTCGCGGTCGAGGTAGGCCCCGGCGATGGCTTTCGCCAGCGCGTCGGCCGAGCGGTTGGTGATCACCTGCGAGGCGCGCGGCAGGATGTGGCGGATGTCGGAGTATTCGGTGCTCACCACCGGGACGCCGAGGACCATCCCCTCGAGCACCACGTTGGGGAAGCCTTCGCGGCACGAGGTCATGAGCTGCACGTCGCACTGCGCGAGGATGGCGGGGGCATCGCTGCGCGCGCCGGCGAACACCACGCGCTCGGCGGGCAGGCCGAGCTTGTGGAAGTGCTCCATCACCGAGCGCTTGTAGCCGCTGGTGTCGGAGTCTCGCCCGGCTTCGTAGGCGCCGGTGCCGCCGAGGGAATCGCCGAGGAACAGCACACGCCATTCGGGCGCGAGCTTGAGCACTGCCGCGGCGGTGTCGAGCGCCAGGTGGTAGTCCTTGGCAGGCTTGATGTGGCCGATCATGCACACGACGCGGTGGTCGCCCTCGCCGAAGAATTCGCGGCGATAGTCATGATCGCTCACGGCGCGGCGCTCGAGCTCCTCCACGCGCATGCCGTTCCACACCACGTGCATGTGGCGCGGGTCGTAGCCGTAGAGCTTCTGTGCGAAGGCGCTGCCGGAACGGCTGTTCGCCACCACGCCATGCACCAGCCCTTTCGTAAGCCAGTGGGCGAGCTTCTGCGAGCGCGAGATCTCGTAGTTGTCGCTGCGCTCGGAGTTGAGAACCGTCGCGCGCGTCCCGGCGGCGGCGATGCGCGCGTAGATGTCGCCATCGAAGAGGAAACCGTGGACGATGTCCGCCTTCCACTGGGTGATCTTGCGGCGCAGGCGCAGCAGCACGCGCGGGTCCAGCTTGACGCGCTTCTGGTCCGCGATCACCTCGACGCCGGTGCCTTCGAGCTCGCGCGCGCGGCCGACGTCGTCGTTCAGCGTGTAGATGGCGACCTCGTGCCCGCTGCGGTCGAGCTCGCGCGACAGCTCCACCACCTGCTTCTGGGCGCCGTGGAAGCCGAGGTCGCTAATTACAAACAACACGCGCATGGGGCGTTCCTTCATCTTGCTGGTGGGTCCCGGTCATCCAGCGCTCGCGCCACAGCTCGAACGAGATGAGGTACCAGAGGCGCTGCATGTCGAGCCGGTCGTTGCCCGGGCCGCCGTCGCGGAAGTTGGACACCGCCTGGGCGACCATGTCGGGGTCGAGAATGCCGGCAGCGCGGATGCGCGCCGGGGCGAGGTATTCGTGCACCAGCGGGGCGAGCTCGCCGCGCAGCCAGCTCGCGAGCGGGATGCCGAAGCCCTGCTTCGGGCGCTCGAGGAGCTCCCGCGGCACGTGCTTGTAGAGGATCTTGCGCACCAGGTGCTTGGGCCCGAGCTCTCCGCGGCGCATGGAGAGGGGCAGGCGCATGGCGAACTCCACCAGCCGGTGGTCGAGGAACGGCTCGCGCCCTTCCAGGCCCGAGGCCATGGTCGTCCGATCGACTTTCACCAGGATGTCGTCGGGCATGAAGTAGCGCAAGTCGTTGTGCGCCATCTGGTCGGCGAACTCTTCCGCCGGCGAATCCACCGCGCCGCGCGCGCTGGTGGCGCCGCCCAGCAGCTTGTCCACTTCCCACGGGGTCCACGACGACATCGACAGGTCGTACATGAGCGTGCGGTCGAGGTCAGGGAACATGACGCGCAGCTTGTCGAGGCGCTCGATCAGGCCGCGGCGCGTGGCATGGCGCATGCCCGAGGGCAGCGGCAGCATCGAATGCGCGCCGCGCAGGGTGTTGGGGCCGAAGGCGCCGAGCGTGCGCGCGAGGGTGCTGCGCAGCGCGCGCGGCAGCTTCGCCAGCTTCTGCTCGCGCTCGGAGACCAGGCCGTAGTGGGTGTAGCCGCTGAAGAGCTCGTCGCCGCCATCCGCGGACAGCGCCACCTTGACGCTCTCGCGCGCCATCTTCGACACCAGGTAGGTGGGGACGCCGGAGGAATCGCCGAAGGGCTCGTCGAAGAGGTCCGGCCACTGCAGCAGCACCTTGCCCATGTCGCCGGCGGTGACGATCTGCTCGGTGTGGCGGGTGCCGAGGTGCTGCGCCACGCGTTTCGCGTGGTCGGCCTCGTTGAAGCGCGGGTCGTCGAAGCCGATGGTGAAGGTGCGCACCTCGCCGCCGCCGTAGCGCTGCAGGATCGCGGCGACGGTGGAGGAGTCGATGCCGCCGGAGAGGAAGACACCCACCGGCACGTCGGAGACCATGCGGTAGCGGAAGGCGTCGATCAGCAGGAATTCGAGGTG
>DATLEL010000313.1:0-5110 GCA_035525255.1 Usitatibacter sp. | reverse complement strand
TGCTGTTCCTGTCGATGTATCTCGCGGTGAACCCGGAGTCGTACCGTAACGGGTTCCTGCTGTTGCTGCCGCCCGCGCATCGCCCGCGCGTGGCCGAAGCGCTGGATGCGTCGGGCGTGGCGCTGCGCAAGTGGCTCGTGGGGCAGCTGGGCGCGATGCTGATGGTCGGCGTGATCACCGCCCTCGGCCTGTGGCTGGTAGGCGTGCCGCTGGCGATCCCCCTCGGCATCCTCTCCGGGATCCTCGACTTCGTGCCGGTGATCGGCCCGTTCGCCGCCGCGATCCCGGGCATCCTCATCGCGTTCGCGCAGGGCCCGCAGGTGGCGCTCTACGCGGCGCTGGTCTACATCACGGTGCAGTTCGTCGAGGGACACCTGGTGCTGCCCCTCGCGCAGAAGTGGGCGGTCTCCTTGCCGCCGGCGCTCGGCCTGCTGAGCATCGTCGCCTTCGGACTCGTCTTCGGCCTGATGGGCGTGCTCTTCGCCATCCCGCTCACCGTGGTCATCGTGGTGCTGGTGCAGAAGCTCTACGTCGCACCCCAGGGAAGATAGGAACCGCGCGCACGGCAAGGGGGTCCATCAATCATTACCTGGACAAGGAGTCCCCAATGACACAGCAATTTCGCCTGGCGCTCGCGGTCGCAGCCGCGTTCACTTGCGCGGCCACCGGTTTCGACGCCGCGGCCCAATCCTCCACCGCCCCCGCTACCAACTCCAAGGCTGCTCCCGCGGCACCCGCGAAGGCGCCCGCCAAGGGCAACCTCGGATCCGGCGAGCGCAAGTTCATGGAAAAAGCCGCCCTCGACGGCATGGCGGAAGTGCAGATGGGGCAGCTCGCCCAGCAGAAGGCGCAGAACCCGCAGGTGAAGGAGTTCGCGGGGCGCATGGTGCAGGACCACACGAAGGCGAACGACGAGCTGAAGCAGCTGGCGAGCGCGAAGGGGGTCACCCTGCCCGCGGATGCAGACCGCGATCACAAGAAGCACGCCGACGAGCTGGCGAAGAAGTCGGCTGACAAGTTCGACCATGAATACATGGAGCACATGGTCAAGGAGCACAAGAAGGACGTGAAGGAATTCGAGAAGCAGGCGAAGGACGCCAAGGATCCCGACGTGAAGGCGTTCGCGCAGAAGACGCTGCCGGTGCTGCAAGCGCACCTGCAGGCGGCGCAGGCGACGTACGACTCGACCAGGAAGGGCGGAAAGCCCGCGACAGCGAAGAAGTAGGGCTCAGCCCCGGGCGTTGACGGCGACGCAGATCTCGATCGCCTCCAACGCCTGGTCGTAGGCGGTCTGTGCGCCGGCGTGCTCGGCGAGGCGCGGCTTGAAGAAAGTCGTGAACGCCTCGCGATCCGCCGGCGTGCAGAGGTTCGGCAAGCGCCGGATCAACCTCGGCACGCTCTCGGCCGGCATCTTGGCCACCAGCCGCTGCCAGTTCGCGCGCAGGTACGCGAAGGTGGCCGAGCGGTTGTGGTCATCCTTCAGGGCGTCCTCGAGCAGCGCGTAGGCTTCACGCCCATCGAGCACCGGCTTCGAAGAGCCTTCAGCCAGCGTCAGGGCGAGAACGCGATCGCGCAGCAAGGGGCTGCGCACCTTGGACAGGGCCTTGATGATCTCGTTGCGATCGGAGCGGTCCCGCGCCTCCGCCATCGATCGCTCCAGGCGCGCCAGCGTCGCGTCGTCGGCGAAGCGCGCCGCCGATTCCAGCACGGCAGGCACGGTGCTCGCGGCGATCGCGGAGCGATCGTCGAGCCAACGGAAGGCGAGCTCGCGCGCCTGTGCACGCAGGCCCTGGCCCTCGTCCATCTCCGCCGCGTAAGGCAGCAGTGCCGTGCGCAGGTCCTGGATGCCGATGGACTCGCCGGCGCGCGCCTGCCACCCCACCTCGCGCGCGAGCGGCAGCATCCAGCGTTTCGCCATCGTTCGCACGCGCATGCGCTGCGCGGCGTCGAGCCACTCGGGCCGCTGCGCCTCGAGGAGCTCGACACCGCCCTCGCGTACGCCGAGGGACGGGTGCCGCAGGAATCCTTCCGCGAGCATCAGCGCATCGTCTCGCGCAATCAGGCCCGCTTCGACCAGCAGCGCGGTGTCCGCGGAAAGCGCGACCGCTTCCGCCTCGGGCAGCTTTGGCACCTGCGGCAGCAGCGCCTTCATCGCCGCGCGCGGATAACGCGCGACCCAATGGCCGGCTCCGTCGGCGTTGCCCACCACCCACGCGGGGCAGGAGCGCGCCTCCTTGAGCTCGATCACCTGGCGGCCGGTGATTTCGGCGCATTGCTTGCGCACCTGCCCGCCGGACTCGTAGCGGAAGCACGCGGGCGTGGTCCACTGCGCGTCGGCGCCGCGCGTGCCCAGGGGCTTGAAGCGCTGTTGCGACACTTCGAGCGTGACGCCGCCCTTCGCGCACTTGACGCTGACATCGACCAGCGGCAGGCCGGGCTGGTCGACGAACGAGCGGAACGCGGCAACCGCCGTGTCACCGCGGCCCGAGGCGGCGCCGATCTCCTTGAAGAAATCGAGCGAGGTCGCGTTGCCGTAGGCATGCGCGCGCAGGAAGCCCTGCACGCCGGCGCGGAAGCGCTCCGGCCCGATCCACGTCTCGAACATCTTCAGCACCTCGCTGCCCTTCGAGTAGGTGATGTTGTCGAAGGCCGCGGAGACGTCGCCATGCGTGGCGACGGGATTCGCGATGCGGCGTGCCGACATGAGGCGATCGGCCTTCACGGCGCGGCGGCGCGACTCGCCTTCGCGCCATCCGCCGGCCCAGTCGGGACGGTACGCGCGCAGCGTCTTGCGCGACGCCCAGGTGGCGAAGGCCTCGTTCAGCCAGATGTCGTTCCACCACGCGAGCGTGACCAGGTTGCCGAACCACATGTGCGCGATCTCGTGCGCGCCGACGGACGCGTAGCGGCGCTGGAAGCCGAGCGACTCGCGCGCCGGCGGCGAGAGGAGTATCTCCGAGCTATAGCTGATGAGGCCCACGTTCTCCATGGCGCCGAAGCCGAACGTGGCGGGGATGGTCACGGCGTCGAGCTTCTCGAACGGATAGGCGCCGCCGAAGTAGTCCTCCAGCAATGCGAGCAGGCGCGGCGAGCTCTCGCGCGCGAAGCGCGCGTCGGCTGCGCGTCCTTTCGGGACGGCATAGCGCATCGGCGTGGGCATGATCCCCGCCTTGCCGCCGTCCACCAGCTCGAACGGGCCCACGGCGAGCGCCACCAGGTAGCTCGGCAGCGGGCGGGTCACGGCGAACACGTGCCGCTTCCAGCCGCTGCGTCCCGGGACGTCGGCGGTCGCGGTCTCGGGTGAATTGGCCAGCGCTTGATTCGCGGTGGGCGCATCGATGGTGAGTTGCCACGGCGTCTTCCAGCCCGGCTCGTCGAAGCAGGGGATCGCACGCCGCGCGTTCATCGCCTCGAATTGCGATACCGCGTACCACTCCTCGCCTTCCTTCTGGCGAAATAGGCCGCGCGTCGCGACCTCCTCGGTGGCGCCGCGGTAGGCGATCTCGGCGACCGCGTCGCCCGCGGGGAATCCGCCCTCCACTTCGAAGCCGACGAAGTCCGCCCTGGTGGTGATCACGCGGGCGGGCACGCGGCGGTCGCCGAAGGTGAACTCGGCGCGCTCGATCATGAGCTTTTCCGCGTTGAGCCAGAGGACGGGTGTGGCGCGATTGACGCGCAGCTCGATGCGCACCTCGCCTTCGAAAGCGCTTTCGCGCGGATCGATCGCGAGGCGCACCGCATAGGCTCGCGGGACCGCGACGTCGCCCAGGCGCAGCTCGGGAGGTTTCGGATCCTGCGCGAAGACCGGCAGGGACAGCGCGAGCAGCGCCGCGGCGGCGATCATTTTCATCGCCGCGAGGATACGCGAGTTCGGGGTCAGACCCCGATCTCGTAAAATGGCGCCATGAGCACGCCCCCGCTGGTCCGCAAGCATTCCGGCGACTTCCACTGGGAGGACGTCGACGTCCTCCAGTACAAGCAGGACGGCTCTGCCCCCTTCAGGGATGTGACGCGCCAGGTGCTGTTCGACAGCACCGACCCGCCCGCGCAACTGCGCTATTTCGAAGTGGCCCCCGGCGGCCACACCACCCTCGAGCGCCACAACCACGTGCACGCGGTGATGGTGATCCGCGGCCACGGGCAATGCCTGGTCGGCGACCGCCAGTACGACATCGCCGGCCACGACCTGGTCAGCGTCCCCCCCATGACCTGGCACCAGTTCCGCGCCGGCCCGTCCGAGCCCCTCGGCTTCCTCTGCCTGGTAGCCGCCGAGCGCGACCGCCCCCAGCTCCCGACCCCCGAAGAAGCAGCGCGCCTAAAAACCGGTGTCTGACACCAAACAGGTGTCAGACACCAGTTTCCCCACATGTAACAACTTGTACGGGAGTCTACTTTTTGGGGGGTCAGGCGTTACATGGGTAGGGATGGGGGCGGCACTCACCGGAGGGCTCCCTGTCCTACAGATACTGAACAGGAGATATCCATGAACCTCAAGAAGCCCCTCGTCATCGCCACCATCGCATCCGCTGTCGCCATGGCGGGCGTTTCCACCAAAGCCTCTGCCGGGGATCCGTTGCTGGGCGCCCTGATCGGCGGCGGCATCGGCGCGGCCATCGGCCACGACGTGAACCGCCACAACGGTGGCGCGGTCGGCGGCGTGATCGGCGCCATCGTGGGTTCCAGCATCGCGGCGGATTCGGGCCGTTACTATGACCGCGGCTACTACGACGGCGGCTACTACGCCCCCGCCCCGCGCGCGTACTACGCGCCGGCCCCGGTGTACTACGCGCCTGCGTACTACCCGGCGCCGTACTACGGCACCTCGATCGTATTCAGCTCAGGCCCGTCGTACCGCTACGGCCATCGCCACTACGATCGCGGCTACCGCGATCACCGCGGCTGGCGGTAAAAAAACTGGTGTCAGACACCTGTTGCAGCGCAGCAGGTGTCTGACACCGCCTCTTAGCCTGTAATCACCACCAGCACGTTGCAGGGCGCGTGCTCGATGAGCGCCTTCGACACCGAGCCGCGCCACCAGCGTTGTGCCCAGCTGTCGAGGTGGCGATGGCCCACAACGATCAGGTCGGCGCTTATTTCCTTGGCGTAGCGC
>DATLEL010000309.1:0-2633 GCA_035525255.1 Usitatibacter sp. | reverse complement strand
ACCAGTGGCGCGGCGAGCCGCCCCCCTTGCACCAGGGCCACCGCGGGCGGGCGCACGAAGCCCTCGGCCTGGAACCCGCTCGCCATCCCCTCGGCGGTGTTCTCGCGCAGCGTCACCAGCGGCGAGAGCTCGGCGTCCTGCTCGAACATGCGGATCAGCGCGCTCTGCTTGGTGTTGCGGCTCTTCAGCCCGAAGCCCGCCCACGACATCATGCCGAGGATTTCGGTCATGGCCGCGGGAGAAAACAGCGCGCGATACGCCCCGCGCGCGAGTTGCCGCGGCTTTTCCGCGAGGAGCACCAGCTGCTCCCGCGCGAAGTCCATGCGCGCCTCGAAGGCGGCGCTCTCCCACGCGGAGCCCGCGTAGCTGGTCTTCACCGCCTTGTCGCGGCCGTGGTACAGGCACCAGCCGAAGCTGAAGTTCTCGACCGAATGCCAATGGCGCACGCCGAGCGAGCTGGAGAAGCCCTTGTGGATCGGGCCCGAGGCATGGAAGCCCACCAGGTCGAGGCCGCGCCCGGCCGCGAGCACTTCGTCGATCACCTGCGCCGGATCGGGCAGCGTCCCCGGGCGCTCGGCCACGCTCGTCGCGGGCTCGGTCGCGTAAAGCAGGAAAGGATCCTCGGGCACGTCGGCGATCGCCAGCCGCAGGGAGTCGAGCAGGGCAGCGAGAGTGTCCCGGTCCGCGGCTGCGCTCCCCGAGAGCGACGTGCTCGCATCGATGCGCCGCTTGCCGCTCACCAGCATCAGCGTCCAGTCGACCTGGCGCACCGCCGTCGCCTGGCGCACCGCGCTCTTGTTGAAGCGCAGGAAATCGCTCACCTCCGCGGACATGCGCGAGACGATGACCTCGCCGGGCCGCGCGCGCGCTTCCAGTGCCGTGGCGAGCTCCTCGAAGTAATCCCTCATGATTCGCCGCCGAACACTTCGACCGCGGAGAAACGGCACGCGGGTGACGCGTGGCCGACGCGGATGACTTGCGAAGGCTCGCCTTTCCCGCAGAACGGCGTGCCTGTCACCAGGTAGGTGGACGCGTCGCCGACGCCGGAGAGCGAGCGCCAGAAGGTCGCCGAGACGCCGCGATAGTTCGGGTTCTTCACCACTTCTGCCAGCTTGCCGCCGCGGATCACGCGCCCCCACTCGCAGCCGAACTGGAACTTGTTGCGCGAGTCGTCGATGGACCAGGAGGTGTTGGTGCGCATCATCACGCCGCGCTCGACGCCCGCAACCAGCTCGTCGAGCGACGACGTGCCGGGCTCGATGTTGAGGTTCGCCATGCGGTCGATGGGCGCGCGGTTCCACGAACAGGCGCGCGTGTTGGCGACACCCGCCATGCCGGCGCGCGCCTGCGAGACGCTGCCGCCCAACGGGCGCAGCAACATGCCATCGCGGATCAGGAATTCACGGCGCGCCTCGAGGCCGTCGTCATCCCAGCCGTAGCTCGCGTATTGCTCGGGCCGCGTGGGATCGTGCGTGATGTTCAGCAGCTCCGAGCCGTAGCGATAGCTGCCGAACATGTCGAGGGTGACGAAGCTGGTGCCGGCGAAGTTGCGCTCGTCGCCAAGGATGCGGTCGAGCTCCAGCGGATGGCCAATGGACTCGTGGATCTGCAGCATCATCTGGTCCGGCATCAGCACCACGTCCATGGTGCCCGTGGGGCAGTTTGGCGCCAGCAGCAGCTCGAGCGCGCCCTCGGCGACCTCGCGTCCGCTGCCCTTGAGGCCGAAGGCATCGAGGATCTCCAGCCCGCCCTGGCGGCAGAAGCCGTTGTAGCGGCCGGCGTGGCTGCGGGTCTGGGTGGCGCCGTCGGCGTGCGCCGTGGCCGTGATGTTCGGCACCACGAAATGGAATTCCTGCTCGACCGCGCCGCCGTCCGCCGTGAAGTACGCCTGCTTCGACGACGTCGACCACAGGCTCGCTTCCCAATCGACGATGCGGTCGTCGACACGGCATTCGCGCGCCTCCGAGGCGAGGAGCTCGTAGCGGGCGCTGCGCGAAAGCGTCGCGGGATCCCGGCCCACGGGGGAGCGATAAGCGCCGCTGGGGCGCGGCAGCTCGACCTGGCGATAGTCGACGACGCTGCGGCCGGCGGTGAGCTTGGCGAAGTGCAGCGCGCGCGCCGTGGCTTCGCGCACGCCCGCGGGCGAGAGGTCGCTGGTGGCGGCATATCCCAGGCCCCCGCCGTCCATCACGGTCACCATCGCGCCGCGCGTGACCGCGAGCTGCGGCGGCTCCGCCACGTCCTGCCGCACCGCCAGGTATTCGCTCGATTCCTCGACGAAGCGCAGCGCGCAGAAATCGACCGCGGGCGCGGCCTTGCGGAATTCGGCTTGCAGGAATTCGATCATCTCAGTCGCCACCATCCGGTTGCAGCGCCGCGAGGGCGCGGAATTCCGGTGCCACCATGCGCACCAGGATCCATTCCTTCATCAGCTTCGCATCGAGCGACTCGTAGAAGCGGATCGAGGGCTCGTTCCAGTCGAGTACGTGCCATTCGAGGCGGCCGCAATTGCGCTCCGCGGCGAGCTGCGCCAGGCGCGCGAGCAGCGCCTTGCCGATGCCGCGGCCGCGATGGGCCGGCTCGACGAACAGGTCCTCGAGGTGGATGCCGGGGCGGCAGAGGAAAGTCGAGAA
>DATLEL010000287.1:0-4232 GCA_035525255.1 Usitatibacter sp. | reverse complement strand
ACGAAGATGAGCGCCTGCTCGAGCAGCAGGCCGACGACGCCGATCACGAAGATGGCGATGATGATGTGGTCCACCTTGAGGTTGTTCCACTCGTCCCACACCCAGAAGCCGATGCCGACGCCGCCGGTGAGCATCTCCGCGGCGACGATCACCAGCCAGGCCACGCCGATGGAGAGCCGCACCCCGGTGAGCATGTAGGGCAGCACCGCGGGAAGGAGGATCTTGGTGAAGGTCGTCCACTCGGAGAGGTTCAGCACCCGCGCGACGTTCAGGTAGTCCTGCGGAATCTGCCGCACGCCCACTGCCGTGTTGACGATCATCGGCCACAGCGAGCAGACGAAGATCACGTAGATCGAAGCCGGGTTCGCGGCCTTGAACACGAGCAGGCCGATGGGCAGCCACGCGAGCGGGCTCACCGGTTTCAGGAGCGCGATCAGCGGCGCCGCCATGTCGGAGAGGAAGCGGAAGCGGCCGATCATGAAGCCCAGGGGAATCCCCACGAGCGCGGCGAGGCCGAAGCCGATGCCCACGCGTCCGAGGGACATGAGCACGTTCCAGCCGATGCCCTGGTCATTGGGCCCGTTGCGGTAGAACGGGTTGGAGAAGATCACCACCGCTTCCTTGAACACCGGCCCCGGCCCGGGAATGCGGCCGAAGCTCGCGACAAACGCCCACGCGACGACGAAGACTGCGAGGCCGGTGGCCATGGCCACGATTTTTCGAATTACGTCATTCCCACGTAGGCGGGAATCCAGACCTTGCGGTTTTGGCTGGGCCCCCGTCTTCACGGGGGCGACGGCTTGTGCCGGGGTGACGGCCGCGGCGTGGGCCACGGCCTTCATCTTCAGCGCCGACGGATGCGCCACCACTACTCGGCTCGGCAAGGCGCTCATCAGGCGACTTTGACCTTGAAACCACCCGCGTATTTCACCGGGTCCTTGCCGTCCCACACCACGCCGTCCATCAGCTTCGAGGTGCGCATCACCTCCCTGGGCGTCGATACCTTGGCGGCCGAAGCGGCCTGCTTGTAGATCTCGACCTGGTTCACCTTCTTCGCCACGGCCAGATAGTCGGGCTCTTCCTTCAGCAGGCCCCAGCGGCGATGCTGCGTCATGAACCACATGCCGTCGGAGAGATACGGGAAGTTGACGGCACCGTCGCCGGAGAACTTCATGTAGTCGGGATCGGTCCAGGTCTTGCCGGCGCCATTGTCGTACTGGCCCAGGAAGCGCCCGAGGATCACGTCGGCGTCGGTATTCACGTAGGACTTCTGCGCGATCGCTTCCGCAGTCTCCTTGCGGTTGGCGGGGCTGGCGTCGATCCACTTTCCCGCTTCGAGGATCGCCGCCGTCATCGCGCGCGCCGTGTTGGGATATTTCTGGATGAACTCCGCGGTAGTGCCGAGAACCTTCTCGGGGTGATCCTTCCACAGCGCCTGGGTCGTGATGGCGGTGAAACCGATCTTGTCCGCGATGGCACGCGCGCCCCAGGGCTCGCCCACGCAGAAGCCGTCCATGTTGCCGACGCGCATGTTGGCGACCATCTGCGGCGGTGGCACCGTGATGGTCTTCACGTCCTTCATCGGGTTGATGCCGTGCGCGGCGAGCCAGTAGTAGATCCACATGGCGTGGGTGCCCGTCGGGAACGTCTGCGCGAACGTGTACTCGCGCTTCTCCTTCGCGATCAGCTGCGCGAGCTTCTCGCCGTCAACTGCGCCCTTCTCCTTCAATTGCGACGAAAGCGTGATCGCCTGGCCGTTGTGGTTGAGATTCATCAGCACCGCCATGTCCTTCTTCGGGCCGCCGATGCCCATCTGCACGCCGTAGATCAAGCCGTAGAGGACATGCGATGCGTCGAGCTCGCCGTTGACGAGCTTGTCGCGGACCGCCGCCCACGATGCTTCCTTGGAGGGCGTGATGGTGAGGCCGTATTTCTTGTCGAAACCCTTCAGGTTCGCCATCACCACCGAAGCGCAATCGGTGAGCGGGATGAAGCCGATCCTGACCCCGGCTTTCTCGGGCGCATCGGAGCCCGCGGCCCAGACGGTCGAGCGCAGCGCGGGCGACATCCCCGCTACCAGCGCCGCGGTGCCGAGGGTGGCTTGCGAGAGGAACCTGCGGCGTGAATCGTCGGCGGTGTCGTCATGCATCTCGTGCTCCCATTTTTTCGGCGAAAAAAAAGCGTCCGGACGCGCTTCACGCGCAGTCGGGACGCCTTTGTCGGCATCGCTGCCGCCGTTGGCCGCGATGCTCCTGCCCTACCTTGCAACGGCCATGCCATGCCGCCAAACCGTTGATGTATCTACGTTCTCCGCGATGCGGTCGATGGTGCACCGCACAATCCCGGGGCGCTCACGCCTCAATTTGGAGCAAAAACAATTGGGGTCTGACCCCAATTAGCCCAGGAGGGCGGCGATCTCGATCACCTGGCGCGCGGCGTCGCCGAGGCGCAGGCTCTTCTGCATGGCGTGGGAACGCAGCGCCGCGAAGGCTTCTTCTTCGGAGAGGCCGCGCTGCTTCATGAGAATGCCCTTGGCGCGCTCCACCCACTTGCGCTCGTCCAGCTTGAGGCGCGTGTCCTCGAGCTCGGCGCGCAGGCGCTGCTCGGCGTCGAAACGCTCCATGGCGATGCGCATGATGGGCGCGAGGCGCCCGGGCGAGAGGCCATCGACGATGTACGCGGAGACGCCCGCACGGAGGGCGGCGCGGATGGTCTCGTCATGGGCGTCCTCGGTGAACATCACCACCGCGCGCGGCGCCGCGGACGATACCGCGGCCAATTGCTCCAGCACGTCGCGACTGGGAGAATCGGTCTCGATCAGCACGACGTCGGGCCGATGCTCGGCCACGCGATCGAACAGCTCGAGGGCAGACTCGACGATGCAGGCCACCTCGACGCCGGGCATCGCCGCGAGCGCCTCCTCGAGCGACGAAGCTCGGCCGGGGGTGTTGTCGACGACCAGGACCTTGAGCACGAGATGACCTATGCAAGGCCCGTGCCACCAACGTCCCGGGAATGACGGTAGCATTCCTGTTCACCCGTCCCGAAAGTCCGCAATGTCCGTCCACGCCCTGCATTCCCGTTCCGTCGATGCGGTCACACAGGCCAAGGTGCATCTCGCCGCGGCACACCGGCTCGCCGCCTTGCACGAGCTGGACGAAGGCATCGACAACCACTTCACCGTGACGGTGCCGGATCGCGACGGCGAATACCTGATCCTGCCCTTCGGCTTCCATTGGTCTGAGGCGCGCGCGAGCCACATGATGGTGTTCAACGAAGCGGGCGCCACGCTCGAAGGCGAAGGCGTGGTGGAAATGTCGGCGCGCTGCATCCACGCGCCGATCCATCGCATCACCGGCGCGCGGGTGGTGATGCACACGCACCAGACCTGGACCCTGGCGCTCAACATGCTGAAGGACAACCGCATCGTGCCGGCGAGCCAGACCGCGGCATTCATCCACGGCCACGTCGCCTACGACGACACCTACACCGGCACCGCCGACTTCCCCGAGGAAGGCGAGCGCCTCGCCAGGCTGATCGGCGACAAGAAGATGGTGATGATGAAGAACCATGGCGTGCTCACCGTGGGCGACACCGTGGCGCAGGCCTACCGCCGCCTCTATCGCATCGAGCGCATCTGCCGCAACCAGGTGCTCGCCCTCTCCACCGGACTGCCGCTCGAAGTGCTGTCCGACGAGATCGTGGCCGCGGTCCAGGCGCCGGCGGAAAACGAAACGCACTCGGGACGCGAACGCGAGCGCCTGTTCTTCGAAGCGATGATGAGAGTGCTTGACCGCGAGAATCCCGGCTACGCCGACTGAAATCAAAACTGGTGTCAGACACCAACCCGAGAGGAGCCTGCCCTTGAACCGATTCATCCGCGCCGCCGCATTGGCCGCCTTCACCGCGATCACGTTCACCGGTGCCGCCGTCGCCGCCACCGACTATCCGACCCGCAGCGTGAAATGGGTCGTGCCCTATACCCCCGGCGGCACCACCGATGTGCTCGCGCGCATCATCGCGGGCTGGCTGTCCGAAAAGATGGGGCAGCAGTTCGTGATCGAGAACAAGCCCGGCGGCGGCAACAACATCGGCGTCGAGTCGGTGGTCAACGCCGCACCCGACGGCTACACGCTGCTGCTGGTGAATCCCGCCAACGGCATCAACGCCACGCTCTACAAGAACCTTCCCTTTAACTTCATCCGCGACATCGCGCCGGTCGCGGGCCTGGT
>DATLEL010000267.1:0-2105 GCA_035525255.1 Usitatibacter sp. | reverse complement strand
TGGATGATCGAGACGCGGTCCGGGCGCTGATGTCGCCGCAGGCGGCGTCCGACGACGCCGCGCTGATCGCAGCCGCCCTCGAGCGCGACGACCGCGGAGCGTTCGCCGAGCTGGTGCGCCGCCACCAGTCGCAGGTTCGCTCGGTGCTGCGGCGGCTCTGCAAGGGCGACGATGGCCTCGCCGACGACCTCGCGCAGGAAACTTTCGTCCTCGCCTGGCGCAACCTGCGCCATTTCCGCTTCGAGGCGCGGTTTTCCACGTGGCTCTACCGCATCGCCATCAATGCGTGGCGCAGCGAGGCGCGGCGCAAGCGCGAGGTGCTGCTGGACCTGGAAGATGACGCCACGCCGCTCGGCGTGGACCAGCACGCGGAGATGCCCGATATCGCCGCCCACGTGGATCTCGCGCGGGCCATGGCCACGCTGAGCGATGGCGAGCGCGCCGCCATCGCCGCCTGCTACTACGCCGACCTTTCCCATGAAGAAGCGGCGCTCGCCCTTGGCATCCCCGTCGGCACCGTGAAGACCCATATCCTGCGGGGCAAGGCCAAGCTCAGGCTGCGACTCGCGAAGGAGAAGCCATGAACGACATCGACACCCTGTTGCGCGACGATGCGCGCGCCGCGCTCGATGACGCGGGCTTCACCGCGCGCGTGATGGGCGCCCTCCCCGCCCGCGCGCCGCAACCTCGCGCGTGGCTGCGACCCGTGCTGGTGATGGGCTCGGCGGCAGTGGGTAGCGCGCTCGCCGTCGCGCTCGCGCCGGCGGGCCTGCTGGGAGGATTCGCCGAGATCATCCAGTGGCGCGCGGCGACCCCGGCCGCGCTATCGGCGCTCGCGATCTCCGGAGCGCTGCTGGCCTCGGCGGTGATCCTGGCGACCGACCTCGACTAGGTCTTCTTCACCCGCGCGAGCACCGCGGCACGGCGCTCGAGGCTTTCCGTGCTCCAAACCTCGCTCGCGGAGTAGTACTCCTCGAAGGCAGGCATACCCGCGGGAATGACCACCCACGGCTGCTTCGACGCGGTGAAGATATGGATCTGGGGTGGCAGCGCATCCGGGTCGTCCAGCGTGCCCACGCGAACGAAGCGCACCAGCTCACCTGCGCCCGCGTAGTTGCTCCAGACGGCGATGCGGCAGCGCGGACAGCGCGCGATTTTCTGGCCCTTGCCACTCGCGGACGGCGTGTCGACAACCTCCGGCTCGCCGCCCAGCAGCTCCACGCGCTCCGCCTCGATCATGGCGTTCAGCGCGAACGACGCCCCCGTCTCTCGCTGGCACCAGCGGCAATGGCAACAGTGCACCACCATCGGAGGCGAGGCCAGGCGGTAGCGGACGTAGCCGCAGTCGCAACCGCCTTGGGGGTCTGACCCCATTTCGCACCTTATTTGAGCAGGTGCTCGATGGCGGTGCGCTCCTCCTGGAGCTCCTTCTGGGTGGCGGCGATCTTGGCCTTGGCGAAGTCGTTGTGCTCGAGGCCCTTCACGACCTGGTAGTTGCCGCCGGAGGTCGTCACCGGATAGCCGAAGATGAGCCCTTCGGGAATGCCGTAGCTGCCGTCGGACGGCACGCCCATGGAGACCCAGTCGCCCGACGGGGTGCCGGCCACCCAGTCGCGCACGTGGTCGATGGCTGCGTTGGCTGCCGAGGCCGCGGACGACAGGCCGCGCGCTTCGATGATGGCCGCACCGCGCTTCTGCACCGTCGGGATGAACGTGGATTCGACCCACGCCTGGTCGTTGATCGCCTTGGCCGCGGACTGGCCATCGACTTTCGCGTTAAAGACATCCGGATACTGCGTCGCTGAGTGGTTGCCCCAGATCGTCATGTTCTTCACCGCCGTCACCGGCTTGCCGGTCTTCTGCGCGACCTGCGTGAGCGCACGGTTGTGGTCGAGTCGCATCATCGCCGTGAACTGCTGCGGCTTGAGGCTGGGCGCGTTCTTCATGGCGATGAGGCAGTTGGTGTTGGCGGGATTGCCCACCACCAGCACCTTCACGTTGCGCGAGGCGACTTCGTTCAGCGCCTTGCCCTGGGGCACGAAGATCGCGCCGTTGGCTTCCAGCAGGTCCTTGCGCTCCATCCCCGGCCCGCGGGGCCGCGCGCC
>DATLEL010000261.1:0-10117 GCA_035525255.1 Usitatibacter sp. | reverse complement strand
ATAAGTCGTTGGAACATCACGTAATATGGAAACCTATGCAGTGGATCAAGGCGTTGCACATCATCTTCGTCGTGGCGTGGTTCGCAGGGCTATTTTATCTCCCGCGGCTGTTCGTCTATCACGCCCAGGCGACGGACGGCGTTTCCATCGAGCGTTTCAAGGTGATGGAGCGCAAGCTCTACCGCGGCATCATGACACCCACCATGGTGCTTACGCTCGTCTTCGGCACCTGGTTGTGGCTGGGGTACGGGTTCAAGGGCGGGTGGCTCATGGCCAAGCTCGCACTCGTGGCCGGGCTCGTCGCCTATCACTTCTGGCTCGGCGCGCTGCTTCGCGGCTTCGCACGCGATGCCAACCGGCGCTCGCATGTCTTCTATCGCTGGATCAACGAGCTTCCGCTGGTGATGCTCGCCGCGATAGTCGTCCTGGTGGTGGTCAAGCCTTTCTAGCGATGAGCCGTCCCGCGCCGAGAATCCTGGTCAAGCAGGACAACGCCACGCATCAATTCTTCGCGCCGTGCCCGCGGGGCCTCGCGCCGCCGTTGGCCGAAGAGCTGGCGGAGCTGGGCGCCAGGGACGTGAAGCCCCACGATGCGGGCGTTGCTTTCAGCGGTCCCTTCGACCTCATCTACATCACGAACCTGCACTCGCGCATCGCGAGCCGCATCCTTTGGCGTGTCGCCTCGGCCCCGTACGCGAACGAGGACGACGTCTACCAGTTCGCCTCCGGCATCCGCTGGAGCACCTACTTCAACGCCGACCGCACCATCAAGGTCGAGACGAATGCGCATCGCAGCCCGGTGAAGAGCCTGGACTTCGTGACGCTCAAGGTGAAGGACGCCATCGTGGACGAGTTCCGCGCCGCGGTCGGGCGACGCCCATCGGTGGAGACGCGAACGCCGGACGTGCGCATGCACGTGTTCCTCGACGACAAGGTCGCCACGCTCTACATCGACACCAGCGGCGAATCGCTCTTCAAGCGCGGCAAGCGCGACCACGTCGGCGAAGCCCCGCTGAAGAAGAACCTCGCCGCGGGGATCCTGAGGCTCGCGCGCTGGCAGCCGGGCACGCCGCTGCTGGATCCCATGTGCGGCGCGGGGACATTCCTCACCGAAGCCGCGGAGATATCGCTCGGGCGCGCAGCAGGACGAGAGCGCGGGTTCGGCTTCGAGAAGCTGGCGCGCTTCAACGAGGCGACCTGGGACCGCATGCTTTCCAATGCACGCAAGTCCGAGAAGCCCCCCGAGCCGCTGCCCATCTTCGGCAGCGACCTGTACGGCCGCTCGCTGGGGCACGCGGTGCTCAACCTGCGCGAAGCAGGCCTCGAGGACGCGGTGAAGCTGAAGCAGGTGAACCTGCTCGAGCTCACCGCGCCCGCCGATAGCGGCATGCTGGTCACCAATCCGCCCTACGGCGTGCGCCTGGGCGAGAAGGAGAAGCTCGCCGAGTTCTACCCCGCGCTCGGCGGCGCGCTCAAGCAGAAATTCGCCGGCTGGACCGCGTTCATCTTCACCGGCGACCCCGAGCTGGCGAAGCTGATCCGCCTCCAGCCTTCGCGCAAGCCCGTGCTCTACAACGGCGCCCTCGAATGCCGCCTGTACGAATACAAAATGGTCGCGGGCGGCAACCGGAAATAGGGTCGAGGGGCGAGGAGCAAGGGGCGAGATGAACGGCGAAACCGTCCTGCGTTTGGCGCTGGTGCCGGCCGCCGTCTGGCTCGCGAGCCTGGCCGCGCGCCGCTGGGGGCACAAGGTCTCGGGCTACCTGGGCGGGATGCCGCTCATCGGCGGCCCCATCACGCTTTTCCTGGCCCTCGACCACGGGGAGGAATTCGCCGCGCGATCGGCTCTTTTCACCCTCGCGGCGATCGCGGCGCAAGCGACCCACCTCATGCTTCTCGGTCACGTCGGCCGGCGCACCGGCTCGTGGATCGCGGCCCTGCTCGCGGGATGGTGCGGCTTCGCCGTCATGGCGCTGGCGGTGGTGCAGGTGCCGCTTTCCCCGGCGATCGGTCTGGTGCTCGCGTTGGCCGGCCTGGCGGCCGCGTGGCGCTGGTTGCCGCGTTACCGCGGACTCGCATCGCTTCCCGGCATTCCGCCGCTGGAGCTGCGGCTGCGCCTTGCCGCCGCCTTCCTGCTCGCAGGCTTCATCCTGTGGAGCGCGCCCATCTTCGGTCCGGTGGTGAGCGGGGTGCTGCTGTCGCTGCCGATCACCGGCTCCATCATGCCGCCCTTCACGCTGGCGCTCTACGGCGCGGACGCGCTTGCGCGGCTGTTGCGCGGATTCGTCGTCGGGCTCTCGGGATTCGCGGCTTTCTTCTTCGTGGTCGCTTCCGCCACCCCGGCCTGGGGAATCGCGGGCGCTTTCACCGCGGCGGTCGCCTCCGCCATGGCTGCGGCATTCGTGGTGGATCACCTAGCGAGACGCGGTTCCTCGCGATCGTAGGCGGGGGCCGACACCCCCTTCGGCTCTTGCCTGATTACGCCGGGCTGGCCCATGGGCCACGATTGCAATGCACTGGAGGCGCGGCTTTCGCCGTGCCCTGCCCTGATTGCAACCTTTCCCCCCTACTCGATGGAGGCTCTATGAAGAAAGTCATCGCCCTGATCCTCGGCGCCGCGTTCCTGCTGGCCGGCTGCAACACCATTGCCGGCGTTGGCGAAGACACGCAAGCCGCGGGCAAGAAGCTCGAGAACAGCGCCGAGAAGAACAAGCGCTATTGATCCTTCCGTCCCCTGTCGGCGCAAGAAGCCGAGCCCGGCCATGAGCACCAACCCCGCTCCGCGCTACGACCAGCTTCCCGCCAACGACGGGGGCGGATTGCAGGAAGACGTCCGCGACCAGCTCCGCCGCGACCATGACCTGGCGCTGGCGGGGCTGGAAGCACTTCGCGGCGAGAAGGACCAGGCGCAGGCGGAGAAACGGTTGCGCGCGCTGCGGCAGCTGTGGATGGTTCACGCCCTGGCCGAGGAAACCGTCGTCTACCGCGCGCTCGAGGGCCTGCCCCACGCCGGCAACGGCAGGGCGGACGAGCGCTTCATCGAGCACGAGCTGGTAGGCGGCCTGTTCGACCGCCTGGCGACCGCGCGTTGCGGTTCGCTCGAATGGAATGCCCGTATCAACGTGGTCCGCGACATCATGGCGCGCCACATGGAGTCCGAGCACCAGGAATTGTTCGCGCAGCTCGCCGGGCGCTTCGATGCGCAGCAGCTCCGCGAGATGGGCGAGCGCTTCGCCTCCGCGAGCCAGAAGCTCGCGATGCTCGAGCGCGCCAAGGCCGCCTAACGCCCCTGCAGGCGCGCGCGGTCGAGCACGTGCCTCGCCACCCGGGCAGGCACTTCAAGGGTTCCCAACACCCGCGCCACATCCGGCGAGACCCGTGACGCACGGAACGCGTCCGCCGCGTGAGGGTGCGAATAACGGCGCATCAACGAAGCCGCGGTGCATGTCGCAAGCCGCTCCACGATGCGGCGCGCGCTTCCCTCGGCCGCGGCGGGATCGCCCAGCAGCTTCTCCACGTCGCGCATCGCCCCATCCAGCGCGGGATCGCGCGCCGCCGCGATTTCGGCCGCGAGCGCTGTGAACGCGTCGGGCGAGCGCGCGAGCGCGCGCATCACGTCGAGGCAGATCACGTTGGCGCTGCCTTCCCAGATGCCGTTGAGAGGCGCTTCGCGGTAGAGCCGCGCGAGCGGCGATTCCTCCACGTAGCCATTTCCGCCCCAGCACTCCATCGCCTCGGCCGCGACCACCGGCATTCGCTTGCAGAGCCAGTACTTGGCGATCGGCGTGAGCAGGCGCTGCAGCGCGGCTTCTGCCGGGTCGTCGGCGCCCGCGTCGAACGCGGCCGCCACGCGAAAGGCGAGCAGCGTCGCCGACTCCGCCTCGAGCGCGAGATCCGCGAGCACGTTCGCCATCAGCGGATGCTCCACCAGCGGCTTGCCGAACGCCGCGCGGTGCGTGGCGTGGTGGAGCGCTTGGTTCAGCGCGGACCGCATCATTCCCGCCACGCCGACCACGATGTCGAAGCGCGTGTGGTGCGCCATGTTGATGAGGGTCGCGATGCCGCGGCCGGGCTCGCCCACCATCCACGCCTCGGTGTCGCGGAGCTCGATCTCCGCCGACGCGTTGGAGCGGTTGCCGACTTTCTCCTTCAACCGCTGGATCAGGAACGGGTTGCGCACGCCGCCCGGCAGGGTGCGCGGCACGAAGAAGCAGGTCACGCCCTCGGGCGTGCGCGCGAGCGTGAAGAACGCATCGCTCATGGGCGCCGAGCAGAACCACTTGTGGCCGGTGAGGCGCCAGCGGTCCCCGCCACGCTCGGCGCGGGTCTGGATCGCGCGCAGGTCGGAGCCGCCCTGCTTCTCGGTCATCGCCATGCCGATGGTGGCGCCGGTCTTGCGCGAGACCGGCCGCATCTCCGGGTCGTACGCGTCCGCGAGGATCTTGCGGCGCCATTCCTTCACCATCGACGGCAGCTGCTCCAGCACCGGGATCGACGCGAACGTCATCGTGATCGGGCATGCGGTGCCTTGCTCCAGCTGGTTCCAGACGTGGAAGAGCGCGGCGCGCGCCGTGAAGCGCGCCTGCGCCGGCTTCCATGCGAGCGAATGCACGCCCGCGGTGAACGCGCGCTTCATCAGCACGTGGTAGGACGGGTGGTACTCGACGAAGTCGATGCGGTTGCCGACGCGATCGTAGGTCTTCAACTCCGGCGTGTAGCGGTTGGCGAGCGTCGCGTGGTGCTGCCCTTCGGGACTGCCCACGTAGCGCCCGAGCGAGCTCGCGCGCTCGCCGATCCACTCGGCACCCGCTCGCTGCACCGCGGCCGTGAGCCACACGTCGTCGCCATAGGCGTCGTACCCTTCCAGCGCCGGGACCTGGTTGGTGATTTCGTGCGTGGGTTCGTGGATCGCGTTCATGGCGTTCCTTTCCGGCGGCCCTGTGCATGCACCCATTCCACCAGCGCGTCGAGCGCGGGCTGCGCCGCGCCCGCGTGGGCGTGGTTGACGATCATCACCGTGATCCAGCGGCGGCCCTGCTGGTCGACCACGTAGCCGGCGATGGCCTGGACATCGGCAAGGGTGCCGCCCTTGAGATGGGCTTCACCCACGGCGCCCTGGCCACGGCGCGTGCGAAGCGTCCCGTCGACGCCGTAGATGGGAAAGGACGCGACCATCTCCGGCATGAGGGCGCTCGCCCAGGCGTCGCGCAGGATCGCGGTGAGCGTCGCCGCGCTGGTTCGCTCCCCGCGCGACAGTCCGGACCCGTTCTCCAGCACCAGGTCCGCTGCCTCGAGCCCGCGGCCGCGCAGCCAATCGCGCACGATGCGTGCGCTGGCCGCCGCTTCGCCGGGAGCGGATCGATCCGCGGACAGCGCGAGGAACAGGTGCCGGGCCATCACGTTGTTGGAGAACTTGTTCATGTCTCGCACCAGGTTCGCGAGGGGCTCGGACTCATGGCGGTAGAGCAGCCGCGCATCGAGCGGCGTGGGCCCGGCGCGAACCTTGCCGCGCAGCACGCCTCCCGCCTCGCTCCACAGCCATCGCAGCGTCGACTCGGTGAAAGCCGCGCCGTCCAGGACCGAGAGCGGCCACGAACGCTCGCCGCACGCCGAGGGCATGCTGCCGCTGAAGACCACGGTCGCGATGAGGCCGCGGGCCTCGACTTCGTGCTTCAAGTTGCGCCGCCACGATCCGCACGGCTCCGCGGTGAGCGCGACCCGGCTCAGCACCTGCAGGTTCGGCAGGTCGGGCTCGGCGGTGATGCGCAGTCCCGAGGCCTCGGGCACGAAGCGGAAGTCCACGGCCTGGAAGTTGACCAGCAGCGCATCGGCGCCCACGTTGTAGGCGCGGCGCGGATCGTTGTCGAACTTGGCCGGGTCGTGGGGCGGCAGCGCGAAGTAGCCGCGGTCGAGGATCACGTCGCCGCGAATCTCGCGCACGCCGCGGGCGCGCAGCTGGTGCGCGACCTGCCACAGCTTCTCGTAGGTGAGCTTGGGATCGCCGCCGCCGCGCAGCACCACGTCGCCGGCGAGGATTCCCCCGGCGAGCTCGCCCGTCACCAGGAGGTCGGTCTTGAAGGTGAACGCGGGACCGAGGAGGTCGAGCGCCGCGTACGCGGTGACGATCTTCATCACCGAGGCCGGATTCATCGGGACCGCGGCGTTGTGCGCGACCGATGGACGCGGGCCGTCGGCGGGCTGCACCACGATCGCGACGGCGCTCTCCGGCACCGCCGCCCGGGTGAGCGCGGCGCGGACCGGCGCGGGAATTTCCGCCGCCAGCGCAAGCGGCCAGGCGAGGGCGAGCGCCCATGCGGCGCGCCTCACATCCGCCCCAGCCGCTGCACGATCCGCATCGCCGCATCGACCATCTGCTCGAAGTCGGATTCGTCGATCACATAGGGCGGCATGAAGTAGACCGTGTTGCCGATGGGCCGCAGCAGCACGCCCGCATCGAGCGCCACGCGGAACGCCTGCTGCGCGAAGTCGGGGTGGTCGCTCGGCACCTCGAACGCCCAGAGGGTGCCGAGATGGCGGAAGTCCTTCACGCGCGAGCTCCCGGCGAGCGGAAGCGCGATCTCGCGGAAGCGCGCGGCCTTGCGTTCGTTCGCGGCGAGCACTTTCTCCTGCTCGAACACGTCGAGCACGGCGCATGCCGCACGGCAGGCGAGCGCGTTGCCGCTGTACGAGTGGGAATGCAGGAAGCCGCGCGCGGTCTCGTCGTCGTAGAACGCTTCGTAGACCGCGTCGCTCGCGAGCACGCAGGAGAGCGGAAGGTATCCGCCGGTGATGCCCTTGGAGAGGCAAAGCAGGTCGGGCGCGATGTGCGCCTGCTCGCAGGCGAACAGGGTGCCGGTGCGGCCGAAGCCCGTCATCACCTCGTCCGCGATCATCAGCACCTCGTACTGCGAGCATAGCGCGCGTGCGCGCCGCAGGAAGGCGGGATGATAGAAGCGCATGCCCGAGGCGCCCTGCACCAGGGGCTCGATCACCAGCGCCGCGATCTCGTCGTGGCGATTCGCCAGCAGGTGCTCGAGCGATTCCGCGGCGGCCGCGGCGCCGTGGATCCCGGCGTAATGATGGTCCTGCGGGTGCCTTGCCGGGAACGGCGTCACCAGCGCGGGCCGCAGCAGCGGCCCGTATGCGTCGCGGAAGATCGCGACGTCGGTGACACCCAGGGCCCCCAGCGTCTCGCCGTGGTAGCTGCCCTCGAGAGCCACGAAAAGGTTCTTGCGCGCGCGCCCGCGGTTGCCCCAGTAGTGCGCCGCCATCTTGAGCGCGATCTCGACGGCGGACGCGCCGTCGGAGGCGAAGAACGCATGGCCGAGGTTCCCGGGCGAGAGCCGCGCGAGCCGCTCGGCCAGCTCGACTGCGGGGCTATGGGTGAATCCCGCCAGCATCACGTGCTCGAGGGAGGCGAGCTGTTCCGCGATCGCCGCGTTGATCGCGGGGTGCCCGTGGCCAAAGAGGTTGACCCACCACGAGCTCACGCCATCGAGATAGCGCCGGCCCTCGAAGTCGTAGAGCCATTGCCCCTTCGCGTGGGCGATCGGCACCAGCGGGAAGCGCTCGTGCGACTTCATCTGGGTGCACGGGTGCCAGATCGCGGCGAGGCTGCGCGCGACGATTTCGGCGTTGCTCACGCTAGCCCGAGGCGATGCGGTTGATCTGCGCCGCCGCGGCGCTGGTCGCTTCGGTCGCGAGGGAGGGCAGCGCGTCGCGGGGGATGGAGGAGGTCTCGGCGGTGAGGTAGCAGAGCGCGGTGAAGAGGGTGCGCAACGGCACCGCCGCGAGCGGGTCGCGCGATTCGCCCGTGTCGATGGCGACCCCGTCCCCGCTCACCACCACGCGTACGCCCTCCTTGAGCAGGGAGGCCGCGCCATGCTGCTCGTAGTGCTCGGTGAGCTTCTCGCGAATGAGGTCCTCGAGCTGACCTTTTTCGGCTTTTCCCAGCAGGGGCACGCGCTCACATCCGTGTCGAGGGCAACGGCGCTTATTCTAACCGCCGCCTCCCGCGGGGCGTAGGCGGGCAGGCCGTTTCTGGCATCCAATCGAGCCGAGTGCTAGCAACACGCCTGCTTGATTTCATGCAAAAAACGATTTGCGCACGCGGTTTGCTTCTGGTTGGACCAGGGACAGCGCGGTGGCGGAACAAAGGTGGGCGGCGCGTTTTCTCAACTTCCACGGAGGTGAGGCGAATGCATCTGCTGGATCGAATCGAGACGCAGTTGATCTCCAACCGCTTGCCGCTGGTGGCCATCACGGTCGCCGCGGTTCCGTATGCGAATACCCCGGTGGTGCTCACGCTCCACTGGCACGGGTTCGTGGAGGCGCGCCTCGCGGAGGTCACCGACGCCAACGTGATCGCATACCAGCCCGTGCCGAGCTCCGCGCTGCAGGTGAACGACCGCTGGGACAAGCTGGACGAGCTCGAGAACGAAGTGCTCGACGTCGCCTGGGAGCTGGGCTCCTGGGACCTGGCGCGGCTCGAGGCGCTGCCCTTCGTGCGACCCGGCGCCTCGGAACAGGAGTCCCTCGAATGCATGGGCGCATTCGGCTCGCTGCCGGTGGCGATCGATGGCCAGCCGCCGGTGGTGGCCGAGGTGCCCGATGCCGATGAGCTGATCGAAGCCGCGGCGCGCTCCGGCTATGTGCAGTGGATGTTCCGCCCGGTGCGCGGCGGGGTCTGGGCGGAGGTCGCCGAGGACCTCACGCTGCAGGACGGGGGGTACCGCAATCCGCCGTGCCCGTATATCGCCTCGCCGGCGCGCGTGCGCGAGGGGCTGGGCCGTGGGCCGCGCCGCGTGGTCTACCAATTCGGCCGCGCGAGCCTGCAATAATAGAAGCCCTTTCCGCCCGGCTTCCCCCATTGAAGAATTTCCTGACGCGCGCATTCGCTGCCGCGTGCGCGGCGCTGCTTGCTGCGTGCGCGGTCCCCCAGATCGACCGCTTCATGCTGGAGACGGAGCGCGTGCGCCTCGAAGGCGCGAACGGCCCCCTCACACGCGCGCAGAGCGAGCAGATCCTCGCCAAGCTCCGCGCGGCCTCGCCCGACAGCGCCGTCCTCGAGCGGCACATCGCGGTCGAAGAAGCGCTGACCGGGACGCCGCTCACCGTCGGCAACAAGGTGACGCTGCTGGAGGACGGCCCGGCCGCCTATCGCGCAATGCTTGCCGCGATCGCCGGGGCGCGCAGCCACGTCCACATGGAGTCGTACATCTTCGAGGCCGACGAGGTCGGCCGGCAATTCGCCGAGGCGCTCGTCGCGCGGCGCAAGGCGGGCGTCGAGGTGCGGCTGGTGTACGACGGCGTGGGCTCCCTGTCTACTCCCAAGGCATTCTTCCAGGAGATGATCGACCAGGGCGTCGACGTGGTGGAATTCAACCCGGTGAAGGCCGCGAACGTGCTGACGCAAGGGCTCGCGCTGCAGAAGCGCAACCACCGCAAGCTCACGGTGGTCGACGGGCGCGTGGCTTTCCTCGGCGGCATCAACATCAGCGGCGTCTACGCGCCTGGGGGCTTGCGCAGCCAGCGCGGCGGCATCGGCGGCTCGGCCGGCGAGAGCGACGGCAAGCCCTTCGACGAGCAACCCTGGCGCGACACGCAGGTGCGCATCGAGGGCCCGGTGGTGGAAGACTTCCAGCGCGGCTTCCTCAGGATCTGGGCGCGCGTGAAGAAGGAGGAGGTGTCGCAGGACAAGCGTTACTTCCCCAAGCTCGCCAATGCCGGGCCGCACGTGGTGCGCGCGGTCGAGAGCACGCCCGGCGACGGCGCCAGCGCGCTCTACGTCACGCTCATTTCCGCCATCGAGAGCGCCGAGAGCGAGGTGCGCATCACCATGGCGTACTTCGTCCCTCACGAGCAGTTGCTCGCGGCACTGGTGCAGGCGGCCAGGCGCGGCGTAAAGGTGCACCTGCTGCTTCCCAGCCGAACCGACAACTGGCTGGTGCTGCACGCGGGCCGCTCCTACTACGATGAAATGCTCGCGGCGGGCGTGAGGATCTACGAGCGCAAGCGGCGCCTGCTGCACTCGAAGACCGCGACCATAGACGGCGTCTGGTCCACCGTCGGCTCGACCAATCTCGACTGGAGAAGCCTGGTCTACAACGACGAGGTC